>JAHRWC010000261.1 GCA_019090365.1 Flavobacteriaceae bacterium | reverse complement strand
ATGATCGTAAATAGGTAAGGTCTCTATTTTTTTTATTTTTAATAAAATGTTTTTAATATAATTTAACTGAAGGGTCAAATCTTTTTTAACTGCATTATTTCTAGCAATTGAAGAACCTTTAATATCTATCTGACCAAACAAAGGGTATACATCATCAAAAACTACTTCTTGATATGCAGCAGTATCATTATTAATTAATTCTTTTAAATAGCGCTTTGCTTCTAATTTAAATTTCCAATGCACACTATTATGAATCGACGTACATTCTTCTTGAATAATTAACTCAATTTTATTATCAGCATCCTTTTTTCTTCTAACTACACTATCTATTAAGAAAGGCATGATATCCTTTAGCTTATTAGCATTTATAGTATTTAAGTCATTAATGTTTGGAGAAACAATTTCAAATAATCCTAATACCTTGCCTTTATCAACCATAGCAGTAATAATAGCACTCTCTATGCCTCTAGTTTTAAGCTGCTTATACAAAGCATTGTCAGGGTATAATTTATGATATTTACTTACATTAGAAACACAATAAAATTCATTATTTTTAAATAAAGCAGCATAAGATCTACTACACAATGCATCAGTATAATGCAAAGAGTCATCTCCATTTATAATAAAACTTTCTATATTTTTAACAGGAATTCTTTCTAGAGCCTCTTCTTCTTCTATATAATTTGAAAAACCAATCCTTAAATCTTTTAAATTGAAAAGGCTTCTGAAAATTTCTTCTAATTCATTATTAGTGTTTTCATTTTTTTTATCATCATTAATAATCAGACCTGTTTTAAAGTCTGAAATAGATGTGTCCAAAGTAACATCGAACATGTTTAAAATAACAAATCCTTTAAAATTCCAACTTTTTGGAGGAAACTTTTCTTTCCATTTTGAAATATCATTAAAGCTTTCTAATAAAACATCAACATCTTCTTTAGTAATATCTATGGCACTTTTAGTCTTTTCTATTTCAATAAAATCAGCATTATATAACACTCTATAACTTCTTAAAATTCCATTTGCATCTGGAATTTTATAATAAAAAGGCCTTCTAAAATCAATATTATAGCCATAATAAACTCCAAGTATAATACTACAACCCATGATGTAATATTCATCATCACTGAAATTCATTAATTCTAAATCAAAATCCTTTCCAGCAGTTTTAATAATATTTTTATATCGTTGTGTTGATTTAAAAAAGGAATCCTGAAAAGGAAAAGAAGCTGCTTTAATTTCATTATTACCAAGAACAGAAGAAAATAAATCTTCCATAATAAATTCTATTTGAGGTAATAATTTTTCCATCTCTTTAAGGTCAGGAATGCCAGACTCAAGAATAGGATATTTTTTAGCTACAGCTAATATCTGCTTAGCTCTAGCAACCAACAAGTCATTATCACTCTCTAAATGAGTGCGATACGAATCAAAAAGCTTTTTATAACTGAGACTAATTGATAATGGAAACTCTTCTTTTTGCACTTTCATAATACACAATCTTAATAGCCTATAAAAATACGCAATTATAATTAATCACTGTATTTAAGCCCATATTTAACAAATATTAACGTACATGCCTTAAAATAAATAAAAAATACATCTATTTTTGTCGCAAACTAAATCATTTACTATGAGACGTATTTTTGCCTTAATCATTACACTTTCTATCATTTCTTGTAATACAGATTCCAACACTTTTAAAATTATTGGAAATGCACCTGGTTTTGATGATGGTACCGAACTTTTAGTGTATCAAGTAAACGACATTAATCAGCCTCAAGTTATTGATACTTTAATAGTTAATGGCGGTAAATTTGAAGGTACTTATCCTAAATCAGATATTTTAACGATTAATTACCTTAACGTTGCTAGTATGAGCGGTAATGTGTTGTATTTCCCTGAAAATGTAGATTTAAATGCTACTATTTATAAAGACAGTATTTATGCTTCAAAAATTACAGGAAGTTCACAAAATGATGCCTACACAACTTTTTCTGGAAAAATGTTAGAGTATAATGACATTAAACAAAAGAACAGCCAGGAATTTAGAAAAGCAAAACTAGAACAAGATGGTATTTTGGTTCAAGAATTACAAAATGCTAATAGAGCCCTAGCTGATGAAGAAGCAAATTATAAAAAGCAATTTGTAAGTGATAATAGTAATTCCTTATTTTCAGTTATGCTTCTAACTGAAATGGTAAATAGAAAAGAAATTAACACCGTTGAAGCGAAAGAAATTATTAAAAGCTTGAGCCCGAAGATTGCTGCATCAACTACTGCTAAAACACTTACTTCATTAATTAAAAGCATGAAAAAAGCTGATGTAGGTTCAGTTGCTCCCGATTTTGCTGCACAAACACCAACGGGTGAAACCTTATCACTAAAAGAAGCTATGGGCGAATATACAATTATAGACTTTTGGGCATCATGGTGTAAACCTTGTCGTGTTGAAAATCCAAACGTTGTAAGAGTGTATAATAAGTACCACGATAAAGGACTTAATATTATTAGTGTATCTCTAGATAAAGAATCACAAAAAGATCGTTGGTTAAAAGCTATCGAGAAAGACCAATTAACCTGGAGTCATGTTTCAAACTTAAAAGGATGGAAAGACCCAATTGCTGTACAATATAATGTACGAGGTATTCCAGCTACATTTTTATTAGATAAGGAAGGAAATATCATTGCTAAAAACCTTAGAGGTCAAGCATTAGAGAATAAAATAGCTTCACTTTTTAATTAGTATTTTTAGAAGAAATTATTAAAACCCTTCAATTGAAGGGTTTTTTTTATTAGTATATTTATTATTACAAAATATGCACCCTTTTGATTAACTTTATAGTTATTAATAACTATGCCTTTTTAAGTTGAAACAATCGATACATATTATCTTTATTATCTTGTTTTCAAACCTATTATTTGCTCAAAATGATAGTATAAAATCGAAATTATCATTTCAAGGAGATGTGCGATTTAGAATTGAACAAGATTGGAACTCACGCAAATCTAATGGTACTTATAGAGATCACAGAACAAGACTTCGTTTAAGAGCTAGATTAGGTTTAACCTACGATTATAAAGATTGGGCTACTTTTGGAGTTCGCTTGCGAACAGGAGACCCTAAAAAACAACAAGACCCACATTTAACTCTAGGAAATACAAAAGAGTTTAACTCCTTGCCCATTGCTTTTGAAAAAGTGTATGCGAAGTTTAAACACCAATGGTTTTCTGCATGGATAGGAAAAAATAGTTTCCCTTTCGAAAAACAAAATGAACTATTTTGGAGTGATAATGTGTATCCTGAAGGCGTTTCATTTTCAGGGCTATTCAATTTAAAAAATATATACATTGAGACATTACAAATAAACACAGGTCATTTTATAGTAAATTCAAGTGGTTCATCTTTAGACGCAGATGCTTATTTTCAAGGCTTGCAACTTGTTACTTCTCATTGGCAAAATAGATTAAAGGTGTTCCCCTCTTTTTATTATTTTAATGATATTCCAAATATTCCGGATGGTAATGAAACATTTGTATTAGATTATGCAATCCTTCATATTGGATCTAAAGCAACCATAGTCACGAAACCGAAGATTAATATTGGTGTTGACTATTTACACAACATTAAAAACTACGATCAAAACAATAATATTTCTGAAGAATTTTCAAATCAAAAAAATGGAATTGTTACAAGTTTATCTGTTGGTGACTTAAAAAAATCTAACGACTGGAAAATTGGATTCACCTATAGCTATATAGAACGATTTGCAGCTGTTGATTATTTTGCTCAAAACGATTGGGTACGATGGGATTATTCCTCTCAAGGCTCAAACGATGGTAGACTAACGAATTTTAAAGGTTTGGAAATAATGGGTGGGTATGCACTAAACGAAAATATGAATCTTAAAATTAGATTCTTTACAGTTGATCAATTAATTTCCTACGGAAATAAGACAGAAACAGGAAATCGAATTCGATTAGATTATAATTTTAGTTTCTAAACCAATCAAATAGATTTCTTTAATTTCGTTTGTTTCGCTACATTAGTCTTTTCAATCAACGCACTAAAGCCATGACAGTTAAAGAAATTTTCAAAGAATTTGTTTCATTAACTAATGAAATGATCAAAAAACACAACACTAAAAGTGGTGTTGGTGAGAATCAATTTGGAGTAAAATTAGGCGATATTAGAAAAATAGCCAAAAAGATTAAAATCAACCACAAATTGTCTCTTGAGTTATGGGATACTAATAATTATGATGCTCAAATGTTAGCTCTCTTAATTATAGAACCACTTGAACTTATTGAAAATGAATTGGATACTATGGTGAAATCTGTCAAATATAATCGTGTTGCTGATTGGTTAAATTCTTATGTAATAAAACTACATCCTGACCGAGAACAATTACGTGTAAAGTGGCTAAATGACAGTAATGCAATGGCGCAACGTGCTGGCTGGAATCTTACTTCTATAAAAGTAAAAAGAGATGCTAAAAACCTTGATATTTCATCAATATTAGATCGTCTAGAGAATGAAATGGGAACTGCAGACCCTATTGCTCAATGGACCATGAATTTTACCTTAGCTGAAATTGGCATTAACCATCCTAAATTTCGTGAACGAGCTTTACAAATTGGAGAAACTTTAGGTGTATATCGTGATTTTCCAACTTCTAAAGGATGTACATCTCCTTTCGCTCCTATTTGGATCAATGAAATTGTAAGTAGACAAGGTTAAATTTTAAGTACTTAACCTTCATTTAACACTCACTTGCAAATAAATTCTCAGTTCAATTAAGTACCTTTGCAAACTATGCCAAAAAGTGAAGGATATATTGAAGTTTTAGGTGCTCGGGTTCATAATTTAAAGAATATCGATGTTAAAATACCCAGAGACCAATTAGTTGTAATAACTGGTTTATCAGGTAGTGGAAAATCATCTCTTGCTTTCGATACTATTTATGCAGAAGGTCAAAGACGTTACATTGAAACTTTTTCTGCATATGCACGTCAGTTTTTGGGAAGTTTAGAACGTCCAGATGTCGATAAAATTGAAGGTCTTTCTCCTGTGATTGCCATCGAACAAAAAACTACAAGTCGTAGCCCTCGTTCTACAGTTGGAACTATTACTGAAATATATGATTTTTTACGTTTGTTTTTCGCAAGAGCTAGTGATGCTTATAGCTACAACACAGGCGAGAAAATGGTGAGTTATACCGATGAGCAAATTCAAGAGCTAATACTAAAAGATTTCAAGGATAAAAAAGTAAACATCCTCGCTCCTGTTGTACGTTCTCGAAAAGGGCATTACCGAGAATTATTTGAACAAATTGCTAAACAAGGTTTTTTAAAGGTTCGTGTTGATGGTGAAATTTTAGACATCGTAAAAGGAATGAAAGTCGATCGTTATAAAAATCACGATATAGAAATTGTGATCGATCGTTTAAAGATTTCTGAAGAAACCATCTTAAATAAACGCCTTAGTGAATCTATAGTTACTGCAATGTATCATGGTGATGACATTTTAATGTTATTAGATCATGAAACCAATAAAACTAGATTTTTCAGTCGTTCTTTGATGTGTCCGACTAGTGGAATTTCATACCCAAACCCTGAACCTAATAACTTTTCTTTTAATTCACCTAAAGGAATGTGTCCAAAATGTAAAGGTTTAGGAACACTGCATGAAGTGAATTTAGAGAAGGTTATTCCTAATAAAAAACTTTCAATCAATCAAGGTGCACTAGCGCCTCAAGGTGAGAAAAAGCAAAATTGGATCTTTAAGCAATTAGAATTAATTGCTCAGAAATACAATTTTAAATTAAGTGATCCTTTTGATAAAATTCCGAAAGAAGCTGTTGAAGTTATTTTACATGGTGCCAATGAAAAATTTGAAGTTGAATCTAAAACTTTAGGCATCACTCGTAATTATAAAATTGATTTTGAAGGAATTGTTACTTTTCTTCAAAACACGTTTGAAGCCAATGAATCTAGAACCTTAAAACGTTGGGCAAAAGATTTTATGGATAACATTCCATGTTCTGAATGTGATGGTACTCGTCTTCGTAGAGAATCTCTTAATTTTAAAATTAACGGAAAGAATATTTCAGAATTAGCCAAAATGGACGTCATAGAATTGGCTAAATGGTTTAATATTATTGAAAAAAAACTAAGTAAAACACAGCTGAAAATTGCTTCAGAAATTATTAAAGAAGTAAAAACTAGATTACAATTCCTATTAGACGTTGGTCTTACTTATTTAGCTTTAGACAGAAGTTCTAAAACACTTTCAGGAGGAGAAGCTCAACGAATAAGACTAGCAACACAAATAGGATCACAACTTGTAGGTGTGCTCTATATTTTAGATGAACCAAGTATAGGTTTACATCAACGTGATAATGAAAAGTTGATTCATTCGCTTATTCAATTAAGAGATATTGGTAATTCTGTTATCGTAGTAGAACACGATAAAGAAATGATTGAGAAAGCCGATTATGTAATTGATATTGGCCCAGCAGCTGGAAAGCATGGAGGTGAAATTGAATCTCATGGTACGCCCGAGTTTATTCTAAAACAAGATACATTAACAGCGGCTTATTTAAATGGACAAAAAGAAATAGCTATTCCTAAGAAACGTAGAAAAGGAAATGGCAAGAAATTAAGCTTAATGGGAGCAACTGGAAACAATTTAAAAAATGTTTCTATCGACATTCCATTAGCTAAAATGATTGGTGTTACAGGCGTTTCAGGAAGTGGAAAGTCTACTTTAATCAACGAAACCCTCTACCCTATTTTAAATGCTCATTTCTTTAATGGTGTGAAAAAACCAATGCCATATAAAAAGATCAAGGGTCTTGAACATATTGATAAAGTTATTGATATCAACCAATCTCCAATAGGAAGAACACCCCGTTCTAATCCAGCTACATATACTGGCGTGTTTTCAGAAATAAGAAGTCTTTTTTCAAAAATGCCAGAAGCAATGATTCGAGGGTATAAACCTGGAAGATTTAGTTTTAATGTTACAGGTGGAAGATGTGAAACATGTAAAGGTGGTGGGTTACGAGTAATCGAGATGAACTTCTTACCAGATGTCTATGTTGAATGTGAAACCTGCCAAGGGAAACGCTTCAATAGAGAAACGCTGGAAATAAAATACAAAGGAAAATCAATTTATAATGTGTTAGAAATGACCATCGAAGAAGCATGTCCATTTTTTGAACATATTCCGAAAATTTATAGAAAACTAAAAACAATAGAAGATGTTGGTTTAGGATACATTACTTTAGGGCAACAATCTACGACACTTTCGGGTGGTGAAGCACAGCGTATTAAATTAGCAACTGAACTTTCAAAAAGAGATACTGGAAATACATTTTATATTTTAGATGAACCAACAACTGGCTTACACTTTGAAGACATTAGAGTGCTAATGTTAGTTCTTAATAAATTAGTTGTTAAAGGAAATACAGTACTAATTATTGAACATAATTTGGATGTAATTAAAATGGTTGATTATATTGTCGATATCGGTCCTGAAGGTGGAAAACAAGGAGGTGAGATTTTATCAATTGGTACTCCAGAAGAAATAGTAAAGCAAAATGTTAGCCATACGGCACATTTTCTGAAAAAAGAATTACATTAGCCTACAAATGGTTATTGAACAATTAAATGAATATGAGAAACGAAGCAAAACCAAAGAATTGGAATGAAGTAAAAACAAATGACTCTTGGGCGATTTTTAAAATCATGGGAGAATTTGTTAGTGGATATGAAAAATTAAGTAAAATTGGCCCCTGTGTTTCCATATTTGGGTCCGCAAGAACGCTACCTAATGATCCTTATTATAAATTAGCAGAAAACATAGCTAAAAAAATTACTGAAAATGGTTATGGAGTCATCACTGGTGGTGGACCTGGTATCATGGAAGCTGGTAATAAAGGAGCTCATTTAGCAGGAGGAACTTCTGTAGGACTAAATATAGCCTTGCCTTTTGAACAACATGACAATCCATTTATCGACAGTGATAAGAGCATTGATTTTGACTATTTCTTTGTTCGTAAAGTAATGTTTGTAAAGTATTCGCAAGGGTTTGTTGTAATGCCTGGAGGATTTGGTACTCTTGATGAATTATTTGAAGCCATGACCTTAATACAAACGCATAAAATTGGAAAATTCCCAATCATTTTGGTGGGAACTAAATTTTGGAAAGGTCTAATAGATTGGATCAAAGCAACATTATTAGAAGAAAACCAAAATATAAGCCCAGATGATCTAGATTTAATACATTTAGTTGATCACGAGGATGAGGTTTTAGAGATTCTAAATAATTTCTACAACAATACTAAATTAAGCCCGAACTTTTAATTTTTAAACAAAAACTCCCCAGTTATGATAAGAAGAATATTCTTCTTTTGCATTATATTATCTAGTTTTACAATTACAAGTCAGGAAGTTGTAAAAACAATGTTTTATAATTTATTAGAATTTCCTAACGCTTCTCCAACCGGACGCCCAGAAATTTTAAAAGATATTTTAAACACGTACAATCCTGATATTTTTATGGTGTGTGAATTACAAAGTGAATTTGGAGCTGAACAAATTTTAAATACTTCATTAAATTATGATGAGGTTGTTTATTCTCAAGCTCCCTTTGTGTACAATCAATCTGGAAATAACACCAATTTACAACAACTACTCTATTTTAGAAACGATAAATTTAGTTTAGAATCTACAGATATTATTGAAAATGATATTAGAGATATAAATAGGTATCAATTAAAATTAAATACTGTCGATCAAGATGTTGACCCTGTGTTTATTGATGTTTTTGTAACTCATCTAAAATCTAGTCAAGGAACTGACAATCAAAATATTCGATTAGGAATGGTTACAGAATTTACAGATTACCTTGAAACAATCGACCCTAATTCCTTTGTAATTTTTGCTGGAGATTTTAATGTCTATACCGCATCTGAACCTGCATATCAAGAATTGTTAGATAATACGAATAGTATTGTATTAAAAGACCCAATCAAGACTCCCGGATCTTGGCACAATAATGATTTCTTTCAAGACATTCATACACAGAGTACAAGAATAAACTCTGGCCCTTTTGGAGCTGGAGCTGGTGGCGGATTAGACGATCGATTTGATTTTATACTTATTTCTGAAAATATGGAATCAAATCCAACACTGAGATATATTTCAGACACGTATAAATCATACGGAAACAATGGTAATTGCTATAATAATGATATAAATAGTGGAGATTGTTTTGGTGATTTCGATGAATCATTACGTAATAATTTATTCAATATGAGTGATCATTTGCCTGTGGTTATGGAACTTGAAACAGATAAAGAATTTATGATTCTTAATTCTGAAGATGAAATTTTTAATCAAGATTTACTACTAATAGAACAAACAGTTGTTCAAAATAAATTACTTATAAATGTACATCCTTCAGTCCAAGAATTTTTTACTATAGAAATTTATAATACTTTAGGGCAAAAATTGATACAAAGAACTAATGTAAATTCAGAAACTATCCATATAGATGTTTCACATTTACCACAAGGAATGTATTTTATGAAATCTAGCTTGAAAAACAATAACCTCATAAAATTTATTAAAACTTCTTGAAGCTGCAACGATATATAACATTGCTAATTCTCTTTGCTGTTATTTCAATACAAGCACAGCATAATGTTACAATAAATTCAGTTTTAGATACTGAAAAAAATACGCTGAATATTACACAAAAGATTCAGTTTAAAAATACTTCAAGCGTTTCTTTAAATGAAATATATTTAAATGATTGGGCAAATAGTTTTTCAAGTAAAACAACTCCTTTAGGAAAAAGATTCTCTGAAAATTATAGTAGTTCTTTTCATTTTGAAAAAGATGAAGATCGAGGAAAAACTACAATTTTAAATATCTCTAATAATGATCAATCAAATTTATCTTGGAACCATGGAGATGCCGTAGATATTATCATTGTTACATTAAATCAACCTTTGTTACCTAATGAGACTTTCGATATAAATTTAATGTATACAGTACAACTTCCAAACGATAAATTTACTCGTTATGGTGTTACTGAAAATAAAGATTACAAGCTTAACTATTGGTTTATTACACCTGCTGTATTCGATGGTGAATGGCATGCATTCAGCAATAAAAACACAGAAGATTTATACCTATCACCTTCTTCTTTTAATATCTCTATAACAACACCTAAAAAGTATTTTGTTATTTCAGATTTTGATATTGTCTCTGAAACTATTTCAGAAGAAAACAAAGAAACTATTTTAGAAGGAGATCAAAGGATGTTTACTAAAATTCATTTGATTCAACGAAATGATTTTGAAACTATTAAAACAGATAAATTTGATGTAATTACCAATCTAAAAGGAAAAAAAGTTACTCCAACTATTAGTGCGCTATCAATTGATAGAATTGTTCATTTTTTAGATGAAAAATTAGGTGCTTATCCATTCGAGAAAATACTGATTACCAAAACAGCTTATAAAAAAAATCCTGTGTATGGTCTTAATCAGTTACCAAATTTTATAAGTCCCTTCCCAGATGGTTTTGAGTATAATATGGAGCAATTAAAAACAATTAGCCGTGCTTATATT
>JAHRWC010000260.1 GCA_019090365.1 Flavobacteriaceae bacterium | reverse complement strand
GAAGATGATTTAACACATGATATCCAAACAATAAACAGCCAATAAAAGCTACATACACGATTATAATCCTTATTAAACTGGTAAATAATGGTTTGATAAGGTCTCTTCCGAAGTATAGAATTAAAATGAAAACAAGTAAAACTATATCTTTTGTAAAGGATTCCCAAGGTGTTAATTTTACAGCATCTCCAAAGCATCCACAATCGGTTACTTTGTTAAAATATGCTGAATAAAAAGTAAGGAATGTAAAGAATATAATCATTAAAAATAAACTCCAAAGTGTAAATTTCTTGGCATAGCCGATTAAAAGCATTACACCTAACATTACTTCATAGACCACCACAAAAATGGCTAATAATAAAGCATAGGGAATTAAAAATTCCATGTTTAATACCTCTGGAGCAAAATAATCTTTGAGCTTAAATGAAAAGCCAACAGGGTCATTTAATTTAATTAAACCACTGATAATAAATAATACCCCAACAAAAATTCTTGAAAAATGGACAAGTAATTTCATAATATATATTTTTATTCTTCTAAATGAATTAATGCAAAAACAGCATAATTTATCATGTCTTGATAATTTGCATCTAATCCTTCAGAAACAATTGTTTTCCCTTTATTGTCTTCAATTTGTTTAACACGAAGTAATTTTTGTAAAATTAAATCGGTTAACGAACTCACTCTCATTTCGCGCCAAGCTTCACCATAATCATGATTTTTATTCATCATTAGATCCTTGGTAATTTCAATGTTTTTATCGTATTCGGCAGTTGCTTCGTTCATATTCATGTCTGGATTTTCAACAACTCCTTTTTCAAGTTGTACTAAAGCCATGATTGAATAATTGATGATCCCAATAAACTCACTTGCTTGTCCTTCATCTACTTTCTGCACCTCATTTTGTTGCAATCCACGAATACGTTGTGCTTTAATAAAAATTTGATCTGTTAAAGAAGGTAGGCGTAGAATTCGCCAAGCACTTCCATAATCTTTCATTTTATTGATAAACAGGCTTCTACATTTTGTTATAACGTCGTCATATTGTTTTGAAGTATCTGGCATGAGGTCTGTAAGATTTTCCGTAAATTTCGCTTAAATAAATCAATTTAAAAAATTGAAAACAATTAATTGTAAAGGTACTCTAATAGATGTATCAATCCCAAAAATTATGGGAATCTTAAATCTTACACCAGATTCATTTTTTGATGGAGGTAGTTTGATTTCTGAAAAAGAGGTCGTTCAAAAAGCTAAAAAAATGCTAGATGATGGAGCTACCTTTTTAGATGTTGGAGGATATAGTTCGAGACCAGGAGCAGATTTTGTTTCAGAAGAAGAAGAATTAAATAGAGTAATTCCTGTGATTCAACTTCTTATAAAAGAATTTCCTGAAGCAATCATTTCGATTGACACATTCCGTAGTGATGTAGCTGAAAAAGCGGTTTTAGCTGGCGCAGCTATTATAAATGATATTTCTGGTGGAAACCTTGACGAACATATGTTTGAAACCGTTGCTGCTCTAAAAGTACCATATATTGTTATGCACATGAGAGGCACGCCAAAAACAATGGCAAGCCAAACTTCGTATGAAGATATTACTAAGGAGCTTATTTATTATTTTTCTGAAAAAATAAATAAAGCAACGAGTCTTGGGATAAAAGATATCATTATTGATCCTGGATTTGGATTTGCAAAAACCCAAAAGCAAAATTTTGAATTGATGAATCACCTAGAATTATTTAACCATTTAGAAGTACCGCTTCTTGTTGGAATTTCTAGAAAATCGATGATTTACAAAACATTAGCTAATTCCCCTAAAGAAGCACTTAACGGAACTACAGTTCTACATTCAATAGCACTTTTTAAGGGAGCACATATTTTAAGGGTTCACGATGTAAAAGAAGCAAAAGAATGCATAACTTTAATACAAAACCTAAAAGGTAAGCCATAAATTTTAAAAATTTAATACCTTTACAAAAAGCCGAAATCCATTGGAATTATTAGACATTCGCATCATAGACATTGTTGATATTGTACTTGTTGCATTTCTATTGTATTACATCTACAAATTAGTAAAAGGCACTGTTGCGATCAATATCTTTATAGGAATTGTTATCATTTATGGTATTTGGAAACTCACCGAATTACTTGAAATGGAGCTATTTAGTAAGATTCTTGGTGGTTTCTTAGGGGTTGGTATGTTTGCTTTAATTGTTGTCTTTCAACAAGAAATTAGAAGGTTTCTATTGATGTTAGGTTCAACAAATTTTAGTGCCCGCAAAAAATTTATCAAACAATTTCGTTTACTATCCAAAGAAAGTGAAGTTACAACCAATGTCTCAGCTATTGTAAAAGCATGCAAGACGATGGGAAGCACAAAAACGGGGGCTTTAATTGTTATTGAAAGAAACAACAGTCTTGATTTTGTTAAAAATACAGGAGATGAAATGAACGTAGAAGTTAATCAACCCATTTTAGAAAGTATTTTTTTTAAAAATAGTCCATTACATGATGGAGCCATTATTATAGAAGATAATTTTATTACCGCTACTCGCGTTATTTTGCCTGTTTCTAATGATCTAAAAATTCCTGCACGATTTGGATTACGCCATAGAGCAGCTGTGAGTATTACTGAAAAAACGGATGCTATTAGTTTAGTTGTTTCTGAAGAAAATGGAAACATTTCTTATTTAAAAGATGGCGATTTTGTTCATTTTGAAAATCTAAAAGCTTTATACAATCTTATAGAAAACGATTTATCTTAAAATCGTCTCTTATATATTTTCTTCAGCCATAAACTGGACTTCATACAGGTTTTTATAGTAACCATCTTGTTTTTTAAGTAGCTCTTTATGAGTACCCATTTCAACAATTTTCCCTGCATCCATCACAATTATCTTATCTGCTTTTTTAACGGTAGCAAGACGATGTGCAATCACGATTGAAGTTCTACCTTTAGTTAATTTATCGGTAGCTTGTTGTATCATTTCTTCGGAATAAGAATCGATTGATGAAGTTGCTTCGTCTAAGATTAAAATACTAGGATTACTCACATAAGCTCTTAAAAATGCTAATAACTGTCTTTGTCCAGAAGACAACATAGCCCCTCTTTCTTTTACATTATAATGATACCCTTTTGGCAAAGACATAATGAATTTATGAACCCCAATATCTTTTGCAGCATTCATTGTTTCTTCTTCGGAAATCTCGTCATTATTTAAGGTAATATTATTTAGAATTGTATCAGCAAATAAAAAGACATCTTGTAAAACTACTGCCACATTGCTTCGCAATGATTTTAATGAATAATCCTTAATCGAAACGTCATCGATACAAATATCACCTCCATTAAGTTCATAGAAACGAGACAGCAAATTAATTATAGTAGATTTTCCTGCTCCAGTGGCACCAACAATTGCTACTGTTTCTCCTGGTTGTACGTTAAATGAAATTCCTTTGATTACCTCCTCTCCTTCAATATATGAAAAGTGAACATCTTTAAATTGAATTGCCCCTTTGGTATTCAACAATTCTTTTGTTCCTGAATCATCTATATGCGCTTCGGTATCTAAAACATCGAATACACGTTTTGCAGCTACCATTCCCATTTGAAGGGTATTAAACTTATCAGCAATTTGACGTAAGGGTCTAAATAACATCTGTGACAATTCGATAAAAGCAACAATTAAACCTAGCGTAATCACTCCTCCTTCGGCTGCATTTAAACCACCGTACCACACCACTAAACCAATTGCGATAGATGAAGACATTTCAGCGATTGGAAAGAATATAGAGTTATACCAAACCGTTTTTACCCAAGCTTTTTTATGCTTTTCATTAATGGCTTTAAACTGATTATATTCGGTTTCTTCACGAGTAAAAATCTGCACTATTTTCATTCCCGTAATTCGTTCTTGTACAAACGAATTTAAATTAGAAATCTGCAATCTCACTTCTTCGAAAGCAACTTTCATTGCTCTTTGAAACACTCTTGTTGCATATAAAATTACAGGTAATATAGAAAACACTATTAATGATAATTGCCAACTTTTGTACAACATAAACCCAATAATCATCCCCATTTTAAGCAAATCACTGATGATCATAAAAAGTCCTTGGCTAAAAATACTAGAAATTGTTTCTATATCACTTACCGCTCTTGTTGTTAATCTACCTACTGCGCTCGTATCATAATATTTCAATTTAAAACTTAGCATTAATTTAAAGAGTTTTAACCGAATATCTCGAATAACATGCTGTCCTAACCAATTTGCAAAAAAGATAAAGGTGAACATAAATAATGCCTCGAAAATCAACGCTGCAACCATTAATGATATGTAAAAAGCTAAATTTTCACCATCTTGAGGCACAATAGAGTTGTCTATAGTTATTTGCAATAAATAAGGGCGCATTACTCCTAGCGCTGACATTATGATGGCTGCAAAAGCAACATAATAGTAAGTAAGTCGATACGCATTGGTATATCCCAACAACCTTCTAAAAAGTTTAAAATCGAATGCCTTACCTGAATCTGCCATATATAATCCTATACAATAGGGATCTTTAATTTGTTATTTTAAAATTGAATTAGGGTATTCAATTTTAGTGAGAAAAAGTCCATGTGCTGGAGCAGAAGCTCCTGCATTTGTACGATCCTTACTTTTAATAATTTCATGAAAATCTTGTAGTGAAGTTTTTTCAAACCCAACATTTAACAAGGTTCCCACAATTGCTCTTACCATATTTCTCAAAAAACGATCTGCTGAAATAGTGAAAATTAATTGATTATTTTCTTCTTTCCAATACGCTTTATTGATACTACAATTATACGTTTTTACATCGGTATTAGATCGTGAAAAGCATTGAAAGTCTTTATAGTCCAATAAAGATTTCGCAGCTTCATTCATTAATGAAACATTGGGTTTTTGATGAATTAAATAGGCGATTTCTTCTGAAAAAGGGTTCTTCTGAAGTGAAATCACATATTCATATTCTCTTCTTGAAGCATCAAAACGTGTGTGTGCATCTTCTTGTACTTCAAAAATATCTTGTACAGAAATATCTTTCGGAAGAAACGAATTCAATCTAAATAAAAATCTTGTAAAATTTTCAATTGCATCATAATCGAAATGTGCAAACATCTGTTTTGCATGAACTCCTGAATCTGTTCTACCTGCTCCAGCAATTTTTATTTCTTTCCGAAGTAAGGTAGATAAAGTTCTATCTAAAACTTCTTGTACAGAAATTGCGTCAGGTTGAACTTGCCATCCATGATAATTTTTTCCGTTATATGCTATTTCTATAAAATATCGCAAGTATTCTCTTATTTTTGCTTAGCAAAGATACATAAAGCAATGCTTGAAAAATTTCTTTGAATCTTAAAGAACTGTGAAAAAAATATTACTTCTTTCCGACACGCATAGTTATATTGATGAGGCTATTTTAAAGCATATTCGTAATGCTGATGAAGTGTGGCATGCAGGAGATATTGGCGACTTAAAAGTAACCGATACTATTAAAATAATAAAGCCTCTTAGAGCTGTTTATGGAAACATTGATAATGCTGAAGCTCGTTTGGAATTTCCATTACACCAACGTTTTTTATGCGAACAAGTAGATGTTTGGATCACTCATATTGGCGGATATCCTGGACGTTACAGCCCAGCTATACGAGAGGAAATTTATGCAAACCCACCTAAACTATTTATTACAGGGCATTCGCATATTTTAAAAGTAATGTCTGATAAAAAAAGAGGTTTGTTGCATATGAATCCTGGCGCTATTGGTATTCATGGGTTTCATAAAGCTAGAACCATGCTTCGGTTTGAAATTGATGGAAAAAAGATTCAGAATCTTGAGGTAATTGAATACAAGAGATAAAAAAACCCTAAAAGGTGGCATCCTTTTAGGGTTTTCAACTAATATACTAAGATAAGGTTTATCGTAACCTATCGACAGATTTTACAAGGTCTTCATCCCTTTTGATGGCTTTATTAGCCAACACTAAAAAAACGATAGAAATGATGGGAAGTAACACCCCAATACCCTTCTCTGAAACCAAAGTCTCTCCGGATAACGTTAGTGATCTGTATACGAAAACTCCCAGTAATACAAAGTTTAATATGATACTTAAGCGATTTAATACAAATTGTAATTTACGCTTTTTAAAATTTAATATTGAAAACAACGTTAAAGCAATAGAACCAAAAATTAAACCCATAACAAGAGGTTCGTTTTGATGAATCACTAATTGACCCGCTTCATCTTTAATAATAGGAAACCAAATGTATAAGGCTCCCATGATAAGGATTGAAATTAATAAGTAAACGGTTTGAATACGTTGTAACATATAATACTATAGATTATAGATTGCGAAAATAGGCTTTCTTTTTAAAAAATTAAATACAAAGTTTAAAATATTGTTGTATAATTGCAGTAACAATCCGTAACCAATTCAATTAAGGTTACTTAGTCTTCAACTTAATTTTCCAATTTATTTTTCTTCAAAAAAGAATTGAATAGAATAAAATTTAAATACATAACAGTACATGTTAGAAATTTCAGAATTAAAAACAAAGAAGCTACCTGAATTACAGGAGCTTGCTAAAGCTTTAAAAGTACCTAAATACAGAAGCTTAAAAAAATTAGATTTAGTATATCAAATATTAGATTATCAAGCAGCTAACCCAACAGCGGTAAAAGCTGTATTAAAAGCTGACGATAACTCAAAACCAGCTGAAACACCTCATGCTTCTTCAGAAAAGAATGAAGAACCTAAGAAACAGGTAAATCAGCAACCAAAACCGCAAAGAGTTAATCGCCCAAGAAAACAAAGAGTTGATCCTCGCAATCAAAATGATTCAAAGGAAGTCGATTCAAATAAAAATCAAGAAAACAAAAAGCCTCAAGAGAATAATAAACCTCAAGAGGTAAAAGAATCTACAGAACAAAAAGATTCGAATAAAAATAATCCTCAAGCTAAAAAAGAGGAAAACAATAGACCAAAACCTGTACAAAGAAAACAGGAAAATAAACCTCAAGCTAAAAAAGAGGAAAACAAAGGACCAAAACCTGCACAAAATAAGCAGGATAATAAACCGAGACATCAAAACCAACCTAATCAACACAAAGGAAAAGACGGTAATAAAGATACTAGAAATAGATATCGTCAGCCTGATTTTGAATTTGATGGTATTATTGAAAGTGAAGGTGTTTTAGACATCATGCAAGATGGATATGGTTTTTTACGTTCTAGTGATTACAATTATTTATCATCTCCTGATGATATTTATGTGTCACAATCACAAATTAGATTATTTGGTTTAAAAACAGGTGATACTGTTTTAGGTCAAGTTAGACCACCAAAAGAAGGTGAAAAATATTTCCCTTTAATTAAGGTGAATAAAATAAATGGACAGAATCCAAACGTAGTACGTGATCGTGTTGCTTTTGAGCATTTAACTCCTTTATTTCCAGATGAAAAATTTAACCTAGCAGATAAACAATCAAATATTTCAACAAGAATAATTGATATGTTTGCTCCTATCGGAAAAGGGCAACGTGGTATGATTGTATCACAACCAAAAACAGGTAAAACTGTTTTATTAAAAGATATTGCAAATGCAATTGCTGCAAATCACCCTGAAGTTTATCAGATAATATTATTAATAGATGAACGTCCTGAAGAGGTTACAGACATGCAACGTAATGTTCGCGGTGAAGTTGTAGCTTCTACCTTCGATAAGGAAGCTGTAGAACATGTACGTATTGCAAATCTTGTAATTGAAAAAGCAAAACGTTTAGTAGAGTGTGGACATGATGTAGTTATCTTATTAGATTCAATTACACGTTTAGCTCGTGCTTATAACACAGTTCAACCTGCAAGTGGTAAAATATTAAGTGGTGGTGTTGATGCCAATGCTTTACACAAACCAAAACGTTTCTTTGGAGCTGCTCGTAACATAGAAAATGGAGGATCTTTAAGTATCATTGCTACGGCACTTACTGAAACTGGATCTAAAATGGACGAGGGTATTTTTGAAGAATTTAAAGGAACTGGTAACATGGAGCTTCAGTTGGATAGAAAAATATCTAACAGAAGAATATTCCCTGCAATTGACCTTACTTCTTCAAGTACGCGTAGAGATGATTTATTGTTAAATGAAAAGAACATTCAACGTATGTGGGTATTGCGTAAATATCTAGCAGACATGAATCCTGTAGAAGCAATGGAATTCATTAATGATCGTGTGAAACAAACTAAAAACAACGAAGAGTTTTTAATGTCAATGAATAGATAATATACTATTTCTATATATTAAAAAGCCTAACATAAATTGTTAGGCTTTTTTGTTTTACATGCTTTTTTGCAATTCACCATTACGCCATACTCCTTTTTTTGTTTTTAAATCTTTATCCAAATAATAGCCTAATCCATTATATTTTCCTTGGCTCCATTCGCCTGCAAAATAACCACCATCAGTAAAGAAAAAACGACCTTGTCCATGAAATTGATTGCTATTATTAAACATTCCTTCATATTTATCGCCTGTAGAAAATTCATAAGTTCCCATAAACATGTTTCCAT
>JAHRWC010000259.1 GCA_019090365.1 Flavobacteriaceae bacterium | reverse complement strand
GGAGATTATAGTTATGAAAATATGAAGAATGCGATTATATATGGATCAGCATTGGCTTCATTTTGTGTAGAAAAATTTGGAACCGAACGAATCTTAGATTTACCCAAAGAAGAAATTCATGACCGGCTTCATCAATTTAAAAGCCTAACACAATTTGATATTAAGTTAACATAAACACGCGCCCTGAATTTTCAGGGCTTTTTTTATAAATTTATAGAAGTAATATTTTTATTATGAGTGATGCTTTAAAACATGAATGCGGAATTGCACTAGTTAGGTTATTAAAACCTTTAGAGTATTATAAAGAGAAGTATGGGACTGCATTTTATGGTGTTAATAAAATGTACTTAATGATGGAGAAGCAGCACAATCGTGGTCAAGATGGAGCTGGTTTTGCAAGTATTAAATTAGATGTAGATCCTGGTGAAAGATATATAAGTAGAGTAAGATCGAATGCGTCTCAACCCATTCAAGATATTTTCGCCCAAATTAATAAACGTATTAACGATGAGGTTTTTGACCATCCAGAATATAAGGAGGATGTAGCTGCACAAAAAAAGAACATTCCTTATTTAGGAGAATTAATGTTAGGCCATGTTAGATATGGTACTTTTGGAGGTAATAGCGTAGAACATGTTCACCCTTTTTTAAGACAGAATAACTGGATGCACCGTAATTTAATTATTGCTGGTAATTTTAACATGACTAATACTACGGAGCTTTTTAACAACTTGATAGAATTAGGAATGCATCCTAAAGAAAAAGCCGATACCATAACTGTAATGGAAAAAATTGGTCATTTTTTAGATGATGCCGTTAGAAAATTATATAAAAAATCAAAATCTTTAGGTTTAACAAAAATCGAAGCCTCACAATATATTGTAGAAAATATTAACCTTGCAAAAATATTGCGAAAATCTGCTGCACATTGGGATGGCGGATATGCAATGGCTGGCTTATTAGGTCATGGAGATGCATTTGTGTTTAGAGATCCTGCAGGAATTCGACCAGCATATTATTATAGAGATGATGAGGTTGTTGTAGTTGCTTCAGAAAGGCCTGTGATTCAAACAGTGTTTAACGTTCCTTTTGATGAGGTAAAAGAATTAGATCCTGGTCATGCACTTCTTTTAAGAAAAGATGGATACATGACCATTTCAAAAATACTAGAACCTTTAGAAAAAAAATCATGTTCATTTGAACGAATTTATTTTTCAAGAGGAAGTGATGCTGAAATTTATCAGGAACGAAAAGAATTAGGGCGTTTAGTGATGCCAAAAGTTCTTAAATCAATTAATCACGATACTGAAAATACAGTTTTTTCATTTATTCCAAATACAGCGGAAACATCATTCTATGGAATGTTAGATGCGGCTCAAAATGAATTAAACAAACAAAAGAACGAAGCTATATTAGAAGAAAAAGAAGGACTCACAGTAGAGCGTCTTCAACAAATTCAAGCCCATAAAATTAGAACTGAAAAAATTGCTATTAAAGATGTAAAGCTTAGAACCTTTATTACAGATGATAGCAGTCGCGACGATCTTGTTGCTCACGTTTATGATGTTACCTATGGCGTTGTGAAATCTACTGATAACTTAGTTATTATTGACGATAGTATTGTTAGGGGTACTACTTTAAAGAAGAGTATTTTAAAAATGCTGGATCGTTTAAATCCGAAACAGATTGTTGTGGTTTCTTCAGCTCCTCAAATTCGTTATCCAGATTGTTATGGTATCGACATGGCTCGATTGGAACATTTAGTAGCGTTTCAAGCAGCTCTTGAACTTCAGAAGGAAAAAGGAAATAAAAACATAGTAGAAGAGATTTACGCTAAGTGTAAAGAACAAGAAAGTGTATTAGATAGTGAGCAAATCAATCATGTAAAAGAGCTTTATGCCCCTTTTACAGATGAAGAAGTTTCAGATAAAATAGCGACTATCATAAGTGAAAATAGTATAAAAGCAAATGTGAAAGTTATATTTCAATCAGTGGAAGATTTACATAAAGCCTGTCCAGAAAACCTGGGAGATTGGTATTTCACAGGAGATTACCCAACTCCTGGAGGAAATCGAGTGGTAAATAAGGCTTTTATCAATTTTGTAGAAGGAAACCCAGAAAGGGCTTATTAAATTTTTTCATGAAAAAGAAAAAAGAGATACACATTTACGACCCTATTGAGGAAAAGTTAAATGTATATACTCATGCTTTTGGCCTACTATTAAGTTTAGTTGCTCTTTTCTTATTGATTAAAAAATCTGTTTCTATTGAATCTTTTTGGCACCAGGTTAGTTTTCCAATTTTTGGGATTAGCTTAGTTATATTATATGCTGCCTCAACATTTTATCACAATGCTAAAACTGAAAAAGCTAGAATAAGGTTAAATATTTTTGATCATGCCTCAATTTATATCCTTATTGCAGGTACCTATACTCCATTTACATTAGTGACTTTACATGGTAAAATAGGTTGGATTATATTCGGAATTACATGGGGATTGGCAATTCTTGGGGTTATTTTGAAATTATTTTTTACTGGAAAATTCGATATCGTTTCAACGATCGCTTACGTATTAATGGGTTGGATTATAGTCTTTGTCTTTAAACCTTTATATGAAGCACTACCGTTCTTCGGAATTTTATGGCTATTTCTTGGAGGTATATTTTATACAATTGGAGCTATATTATATAGTATAAAAAGAATAAAATATAACCATGCGATTTTTCATGTCTTTGTTTTATTAGGTAGTTTTTGTCATTTTATAACGGTGTACTATTTTGTATAATGTTAAATAATGGATTGTTTTTTAACATTTTAGGTTTTTTATCGAGTATTATATTCATTTTATCTAAAAGTAGGAAACCTCTTGCTTTTAATTCACTTAAAATACTATATTTGACTATACCATAGCATAAGTAGGTTAAGTTCATGGTAGATTTGGGGCAAAAAAGGTAAACAAAAGTTTGCCTTTTTTCATTTTT
>JAHRWC010000258.1 GCA_019090365.1 Flavobacteriaceae bacterium | reverse complement strand
TTAAGTTCAGGTTTAGAAAGTGAATCTTTTATAATTGTTTTATTAGCTTCATTTGTATATGTAGCTATTAGTTTTGGTGTACTTCTATTTTTTTCTGAAGCTTTATTGTTTTTGTCTTGTGAAAAGACAGATGTTGCACAAAAAATAAATAATATAAATACTATGTTCTTAATCTTTATCATAACTATTGAAATATTGTTATAGTTGCGTGATTTGTGTCTGGATAAGTAAGAGGGTATATAGCTACACCATCAGTTCCAAGGATATTGTTTGTTCTAGCTTGCAAAATAATAGTATATGATGTGCCTATTGTTAGACCTGTAATCTCTTCAGTAAAAGAAGCATTCCAAGATGTAATTGAGTAAAAGCTAAAACCTGTACTATATAATGATTGTGCATTTGTATTAGTACCTCCAATAACCGTTGTTGTTGTTGAATTATATAATCTTAATGAAGCAAATGTTAATGAATTAGTATAAGCAATACCTGAAACTGTTAAGCTAACAAGTGCTTCTGTTTTTTTCGCAGTGAAAGTCACAGACATTCCTGGTACTGCTGTAAAAGTAGAACCAGATATAAATTGATCAGTATTTAAATCAACGCTATCGAATGGTTTTGATTTATCAATAACCCCTATAATGTTCCATTTTAATAAAGTAGCGTTGTATTGAAAAGTTGCAGATGAATATCTCCCTGATAAAATAATATTATTTTCACCAGGACAATATATCCTGCTTGAACCAGTACCACTATTATGAACTATTGTCATATTATTATTAGTAGTATTTACAAAAGTTACAATTTGACCATCAGCATCAGTTTCTGGAGTAATACCACTAATAGA
This sequence comes from Flavobacteriaceae bacterium, assembly GCA_019090365.1. Lineage (GTDB taxonomy): Bacteria > Bacteroidota > Bacteroidia > Flavobacteriales > Flavobacteriaceae > Marifrigoribacter. The sequence goes on along the minus strand of JAHRWC010000258.1, from coordinate 1,964 downwards.
AAAATCAGTAGTCGGTCCAATAATTCTATAAAATGAATAAGGGGTTGTTCCTAAATCTATATCAATGTTAGCACCATCATTAAGATTTAATCCTACTCCTTCCCTTAATGATAATGCGCCATCTACTTCTAATTGAGTTTTAGGGTCTGTTGTACCAATACCCACTTGAGCATTTATACTATAATTAAGTAATAATAAAAATAAACTTAAAATATAAGCTTTTGAGAGGTTCAATTTTTTCATAATTTAATAACTATATAGATGTGAAAAATTATAAGAAATCTTATAAAGACACTATAAGTTATTAAAAAACAAGTGATTAGTTTACGAAAAGAAATGTTTTTTCAAAAAATATCTATGAAATGTATTTATTTTTCGATAAAAAGTTATAATAACTTTTAAAGGAAATATTTAAATAAAAAAAAGACCTCAATTATTTAAAAAAGAGGTCTTTTTGAAAATTCATTACTTTTATTTAAACTTTATTTATTTTCTAATTCTGAAATTTTAGTTTTTAATAATTCAATTTGAGCTTGTTGTTCTTTCATTGCTTCAACAAGAACAGGGATAATAGAAGTATAATCTACAACATTTAATAATTCATCTTTTCCAGAATCTTCTCTTGAAGATCTAGCTTCTATAAATTCGTTTCTGAAAGGAACCTTTTTTAAAGCGACAGAATGTGGTAAAAATTCTTTAATATTTTGTGCCATAAAACCATAATATGTTTTAGTGTCTTCAGCACTTTTTGGGTTGAATTTTTTTAAATCATATTTATAAGTATAACCTTTAATATTTAATATTTTATCTAATGCAAAAGTTGAGCTTATTTCTTTAATATCTCTTTTTGCTCTTGAATCAGAAACATTATATACACCATTTGCATAAGCAATACCACCTGTAAATATACCTCCATAACCGAGCCATGTTCCTGTAGTTGGAACAGAACCATAAACTCCCCAAGAATTAGAATCGTTTGAAGTTCCACTCGTTGCGATAGCTGCCGAAGTTGTACTTGTAATAAGGCCTCTGTTAGCAATTCCTGTACCTTCGGTACTTGCTTCCATTGCAGCAAATGGATTTGTAACATCTTCGATAACAAAATTACCACCACCTCCTTGATTACCTTGATTCCAACCTGAAATTGCATATTGAATACCAATTGTAGAAGATCCCGAAGTATTTGCATACGCATTGAAAGCATCAATGTATCCAAGATGTTGTGTATTTCCTTTTACAAAAATTTGATTATCATTAGCATTAATAAAAAACAATTCACTTTCTAATTCTGTTTCTACTCTAAAGTCTATATCTAAATTGTCTTCATTAACAACCGTTTCAGCGGCTTGAAACCTAATACTTTCAATATTATTTCTTTTAACAACTAAATCTATATCATCTGTTGTACCCACAAAATTTGTTCCGGCTGTTGTTGATGCATTACCTGTAGTTTTCCAATCATCACTAGCGCCATTCATTGAATTTATAGGTAACCATTTGTCTAATGAAGTATTGTATTGCAAAGTTATAGTCGAATATCTTCCACTAAGAACTAAATTAGTTTCACCAGGACTATATACTCTATTCTCAGCTGTTCCTGAATTATGAACAATAGTCATAGGTTGATCTGTAGTATTCACTAAGGTGATGATTTGACCATCTGCATCTGTTTCAGGAATAATGCCACTTACAGAAAATGCAGAAGTAGGACCTGTAATTCTATAAAAAGAATAAGAAGTGGCTCCTAAACTTAAATCTGAATTTAAACCATTGCTCAATGTTATGGCAGCTCCTTCTCTTAAAGAAAATGAACCATCAACATCAAGTTGAGTTTTAGGATCTGTATTTCCTATTCCAACTTGTGAAATTGCGGAAATAGTTATAAAAAATGTAAAAATTAAAGAAATTGAGAGATTTTTAGGCTTAAAGTGGGGCATAACGTAGGGAATTAACATATTATTTTA
>JAHRWC010000257.1 GCA_019090365.1 Flavobacteriaceae bacterium | reverse complement strand
TGCTTTCAGTTGAAGAAATTGGATCTTCAGCAAAAGCTATTGCTAAATTATCACTAATTTCATGAATGATTTCAGTTTTAAACTCTACTTCTTTTTCTTCAGATAAAATGCCTTCAGCACGTAAAAAAGCAGCGAAGTTTTCTAAAGGATCTTTTAAATCCCACGCTTCCAATAACTCTTTAGGTACATATTTTGTTCCGCTCGCTTCTTCATGCCCACGAACTCTAAATGTTTTAAACTCTAATAAAACCGGTCTGGGTTTTTTACGCATACTTTCAACTAAAGCCTTCACTTTAGTATATATTTCAATGATATTATTACCATCAATGATATGTGACTCCATTCCGTAGCCTTTACCACGGTCTGCAAGATGCTCACAATTAAATTGTTCAGAAGTAGGTGTAGACAAACCGTATCCGTTATTTTCAATACAGAAAAGCACAGGTAAATCCCATACAGATGCTACGTTCAAAGCTTCATGAATATCACCTTCACTTGTTCCTCCATCACCAGTAAACACAGCACAAACTTTATCATTCCCTTTAAGTTTATTTGCTAAAGCGATTCCATCAGCAACCCCAAATTGAGGTCCTAAATGTGAAATCATACCAATTATATTAAACTCTTGAGTTCCGAAATGAAAACTACGATCTCTACCTTTTGTAAACCCGTTTGCTTTTCCTTGCCATTGTGAGAATAGGCGATTCAACGGAATTTCTCTTGTCGTAAAAACCCCTAAGTTTCGATGCATAGGCAAAATATACTCATCTTTTTCAAGTACTGAGGTTATACCTACTGAAATGGCCTCTTGCCCAATCCCACTAAACCATTTTGAAATTTTACCTTGTCGAAGTAAAATAAGCATTTTCTCTTCAATCAATCTAGGCTTAAGCATTGCTCTATAAAGAGAAACAAGCTTTTCATCACTTAATTGACCTCTGTTATATTCGAAATGTATATTGGAAACTTCTTCCGCATTCATAAATATCAATTTAAAGAATCAAAAGTAGAAAAAAACAATGTGTACACCACTTTTTCTTATCATTTTTTATGATATATTTTTTGCATTGATTTTGGTATATTTGCTATGTAAATATTAGATAGCATGATAAATATTCCAAGTGTTGATTTAGCAGATTTTCTTTCAGAAGATCCTAAACAAAAACAGAAGTTTGTAAATGAAATAGGTAAAGCATATTCTGAAATTGGATTTGCTTCAGTTAAAAATCATTTTCTAAGCGATGAATTAATGAACAACCTATACAGTGATGTTAAGCAATTTTTTGACTTACCGGAATCTGTGAAAAATTCATATGAAATAGAAGGCTTAGCAGGACAAAGAGGATATATTTCCTTCGGAAAAGAACACGCTAAAGGTAAAAAAGAAGGAGATTTAAAAGAGTTTTGGCATTTTGGTCAAGAACCTAGTCCAGATGCAAATTTAACTGAAGAATACCCAAAAAACGTTACAGTATCTGAATTACCAAATTTCAATGCCACTGGAAGAGAAGCATATCAATTATTGGAAAAAACAGGAATATATGTTCTTCGAGCATTAGCCTTATATATTGGTCTTGAAGAAACTTATTTTGACTATTGGGTTTCTAACGGGAATAGTATTTTAAGACCTATACACTACCCTCCTATTACTGAAGAGCCTAAAGGTGCAGTTCGTGCTGGAGCTCATGGAGATATTAATCTAATTACACTATTAATGGGTGCTTCTGCTGGAGGTTTGCAAGTATTAAGACATGACGGAGAATGGATTGAAGCAAAACCTGCGAAAGGTGATTTGGTAGTAAATGTTGGTGATATGCTTGAAAGACATACCAATAATAAATTACGTTCAACGATACATCGTGTGGTAAATCCACCAAGAGAAGAATGGGGAACGGCACGATATTCGATTCCTTTCTTTATGCATCCAAGAAGTGAAATGAAATTAGATTGTTTGAAAGAATGTGTTTCTGAAGAACATTCAAAATCATTTGATGATATTACTGCTGGCGACTTTTTAAATCAGAGACTTGCTGAAATTGGATTAAAAAAATAGAATGGATTTACAAGATCAATTAAAAAATTTATTTCCTGATCATGAAGTTTCTGAAACTGAGGAAAAAATCTCTGAGCCCGAATTTTGGCTTCAAGAGGATCCATTAATATGTAAATATGAAAAGCGTAAAGGAAAGGCTACTACTATAATTGAAGGATATACAGGTGCGACAAGTGATTTTAAACAGCTTGCAAAAGAAATTAAGCAATTACTTGGTGTTGGGGGTAGTTTTAAAAATGAACAAATTATAATTCAAGGTGATTATAGAGATAAAATCATGGAATTTTTAAAAGATAAAGGATTTAAAGTAAAACGCGTAGGCGGATAATATATGGGAATTAAAGAATCTGAATTAATATTAAATCCAGATGGTAGTGTATATCATCTAAATTTAAAACCTGAAAATATAGCTGATACTATACTATTGGTGGGAGATCAGGATAGAGTTAAAAGAATTACAAAGCATTTTGATACGATTGATTTTGAAACTCAAAAAAGAGAATTCAAAACTCAAACAGGAACTTATAAAGGAAAAAAAATAACTGTATTATCTACAGGTATTGGTCCTGATAATATCGATATTGTATTAAATGAGCTTGATGCGCTTGTAAATATTGACCTTACAACTAGAAAATGTAAAGAGGATTTAAAAAGTCTTAAGATTATTCGTGTTGGAACTTCTGGTTCTTTACAAGAAGATATTCCTGTAGATTCTTTTGTTTTGAGTTCACACGGACTTGATCTAAATGGAATGCTTCATTTTTATCAAATTGATGATATCTGTTACACCAAAATTGAAGACGCTTTTATTGAACATACCAACTGGAAACCTAAAAAGGCAAGGCCTATTATCGTTAAAAATAGTTCAATTCTTGAGAAACAATTTGAGTCTGATGCTGTTTTTAAAGGAGTAACTGCTACTGCTGGAGGTTTTTACGGACCTCAAGGAAGAGTGTTGCGTTTACCTTTAGAAGATGAAACCCTAAATGAAAGAATTGATTGTTTTTCTTATCAAGGAATAAAAATATCAAACTTTGAAATGGAAACTTCAGTAATTTACGGTCTTTCCAAACTTTTAGGACATCATGCACTTTCATTGAATGCAATTATTGCCAATAGAGCTAATGGAACTTTTAGTACTAATCCAGGTAAGGTTGTAGACGATTTGATAGTGTACACATTGGATAAATTAATTGAGAATTAAATTCCTATGAAAAATTTTAAAATCGGTGGAGTTCCAGAGCATTTCAATTTACCCTGGTACTTAACGTTGAGAAACAAAGAATACACTGAAGAAGGAATCAACTTAAGGTGGAAAGATTTTTTTGGTGGTACCGGACAAATGTGCAAGGCTCTTAGAGATAAGGAAATTGATATGGCTGTTATTCTTACGGAAGGAATTATACGTGATATTATCAATGGTAATGAATGCAAAATTGTTCAAGTATTTGTGAAATCTCCTCTTATTTGGGGAATACATGTTGCGGATAATTCAACGTATAAAACTGTAAAAGATTTAAAAGGAACTGCAGCTGCAATTAGTAGATACGGAAGTGGATCACATTTAATGGCCTATGTAAATGCTGAAAATTTACAGTGGGATATTGAAAAAGATTTAAAATTTGAGGTTATAAAAAATTTAGATGGAGCCTTAGAAAACTTACCTAAAGGAACGGGAGATTATTTTATGTGGGAAAAGTTTACTACTAAACCTTATGTAGATAAAGGAATTTTTAGAATCGTTGATGAATGCCCTACTCCATGGCCATGTTTTGTAATTGCAGTAAGAAATGATGTGTTAGAAAATGAAGAAGAATGCGTAAAAACCATTTTAAAAATTATAAATGCAACTACTTCAGAGTTTAAAGATATTCCATCTATTGATCGAATGATTTCCAATCGTTATGAACAGCAATTAGAGGATATTCAAGAATGGCTGTCCTTAACTGAATGGAGTCAAGGACAGCTATCTGAAAAACTTATTGATCAAATTCAAGACAAACTATTACAGCTAAAATTAATAGAATCTAAAATTCCAGCAGATCAATTAATTAGTGAATTATAATAAACTTATTTTTTAATAATTTTTTTAGTTAATGTTCCATATTCATTAACCACTTTAACTAAATAGATGCCTTTACTCGCATAAGAAATATCTACAGCATTAGAAGTTGTAAATACGTTAGAGTTTATTTCTTTAATTAGTTTTCCATTGACATTATAAATAGATATTTTACTTAAAGCTGTCTGTTGTGTATCAACTAAAAACTTTCCAGATGTTGGATTTGGGAAAACCGTAAAGTCAAAGGAATTATCACTTAACCCATTTTCAAAATCATTAACACCTAATATTATTTCATTAGAAATAATAGGATCATTCCCATATGATATTAAATGACTCGATACAATAAGATGAGGATTAAACCCTGCATTACAATCTGAACATGTAGTTCCTGTAATACAATCTGGATTATTTGGGTGACAAAAATCAACATAATCTTCATCAAATTTATAATCAAGACTCATTTCACTTGAAGTATTGATAGTACCTAAATCAAAATCAAACCAAGGTGCTATTGCCCCAGGACACCATCCAGCTCTATTAAAGTACCATGTTCCATTTTGAGGTTGACAACCATCTGGATTTGGATCACAATCTAGCCAATTATCTTGTTCAAAAGTAGAAACACCGTCTACCCAGACAGAATGAATATCATGATGGAATTCTGCTGCATTTCCTGTGTTTAAATCTCCCCAACCATGACCTGTTGAAACCATTTTAATTCTTGCTGAATCTACATTATTGTCATAATTAATATCAAAAGTTTCACAAGGTTGTAGATTGGCCAAATCACCAAAAGCATAGGTATCACTCCATAGGCTTTCAACTTTAGAATAATTATAAGCAGGTGCTCCTGCATCATAATCTAAATTAAGACTATATAAAAACCCATTCCCTTGCGTACCTAATGCAAATCTAAATTTTACAGTTCCTTGTAATAATGAAATAAAATCGGTTAAATCTACTTGATGATCACAAGCAACTCCATATGGAGTAAGGTATCGAATAATTTCATGCCATGTTCCATCATGTGCTTGAATTTGAACGTGTGAAACTCTATCCCAAGGATCACATCCTCCTGTTGGGCATTCGATTATTAAATTTCCTGTAACATTTTGATAAGCTCCCATAAAACTAGGCAAAGTAACTTCTACTTCTTCAGAAAAAGTATCTGAATTAAGCCAAACATCAGTAGCTGCTTCTACTGTAACATTTTGTGAATTGTCTACTATATTTATGGCAATATTTTCAACACTTGAATATCCGAAATTATTAGTTCCTGTAATTTCAATATCTTGATTACCATGAGCTGAAGGTGTCCACCAACCAGTATAACGTCCATTTTCATGATCTGTTAATGATACATTATCACCATTAATTGTAACTTCTACTGATTCTATTGAAAGAACATCCGGAAATTCTATTGAAGCATTTAAAGCTATTGGTATAGGACCTAAAGTAGGAACTCTTACAGTCCCTGCAGTTGGATTTAATAAAGTCAATTCTGGTAAAATCAATGTTTCGTTCAAGACTTGAAAAGATGCATAAACATCTTCAGCTGGATCATAAGTTCCATTTCCTGCTTGACTTGCTTTAACAACTACTTCTCCTTCAACACCATCTAAAGTAAGAAGATCGCCTACTACAGTAGCTGGACCAGATTCGATTGTATAGCTAACAGTTAACCCAGAGCTTGAATATGCCTCTAATGTAAAAGGATCTTCTGTTCTAATTTTATTTTCTATGATTGGAAAGTTAATTACTTGAAAACCTGCTTCTAATTCACCTCCAAAATTTGAAGTATCCCCAACAAGAGCAAAATTATTTAATAAAGCATCTGTTTCATTTGTACCTATTTCAGAAAACAAATGTGAAATAAAAGTATTATCATCTCCTGGAATCCCTTGATTAAATTTGTAATAAGAAACTAATCCTGTTTCATTTCCAATTAACTCATTAGTAATCATGTCTTGTAAATCACTTTGACTTAAAGCTTTATCCCAAAGAGAAATTTCATCTGTCCTTCCTTTAAAAACAAAGTTACCAGCCGAACTAATACTTTTACCTATTGCAAAAGGTTTGGTGGTACCGTAAAAAGTTCCCGTAGCAGCTGTAGATCCTATTGAAGAACCATTAATAAATAACTCTATTGTGCTTCCATCATATATCCAAGCAATATGTTGCCATGTTTCTGCGACAATACTACCTGCAGGGGCTACAACTTGATATAAAGTTCCTCCTAAAATAATTCTACATTCAATAATACCATCTGATAATTGAATTAAATACATGGAATCTCCATCTCCACCATCTCTAAATCCCATCATTCCACCACCATATATTAATGCGTCAGTATAAAACCAACCTACCATTGATACTTGGCTAGACCCATCTAATAATGCAATACCGTTCTAAACTGTGACATAATCATCAACTCCATCAAAATGCAAGTATTGATTGCTTTGTGCACTCATTGAGGTATTTATAAAAAATAGAATAACGAAAAAGTAAATTGTTCTCATAGGTTTAAAATTTAGTTGCGAATAATTAATTTGAGATAAATGTAAACTAAAAAGTAGAATGAATACATTTTTCAATAAAAAAAGTAATTGAATTTTGATTAATATAATTAAAATAAATATCCAAATAGCAAATTATATATTAACTTCTATTAGAGTTCGCGATATAAAGAATTAATCTTTTTAACTTTTTATTAAGTTTTTACGCAACCCTTTGCAACCTACTGCATCTTACTTTCATAAAGAAAGAAATATGATGATTTTTATAATAGTAATAGGGGCATTACTTTTAACAAACTATCTGTTACTTCAGTTTAGTTGTAATGATACCGAACGTAATTTACCAGAAGAAGAATAGAAAAACAATACTCCCCAGTTTTCTCTTTTTACCACAGTATAGGTTCTTTACCTATACTTTTTAAATAGTTATTAGTTTTACTAAAATGTTTATTACCAAACCAATATCCTCTGTTTGCACTTAATGGTGAAGGATGACCTGTAGATAAGACTAAATGTTTTGAAGC
>JAHRWC010000256.1 GCA_019090365.1 Flavobacteriaceae bacterium | reverse complement strand
TTGTGCAGCAAATGTAGAAGTGAGTACTGATGTTAATAGTTGTTCTGCTTCAGGAGTAGTTTTAAATGACCCTGCAACTGATGACAATTGTGGTGTAGCTTCAGTTACTAATAATGCTCCTACAGTTTATTTAATCGGTGATACCGATGTAACATGGACAGTTACAGATACAGCAGGACTTACAAATACTTGTGTTCAAGTAGTAACAGTTGTTGATGGTGTAAACCCTACAATTTCTTGTGCTGCTAATATTGAAGTGAGTACAGATGCAAATAGTTGTTCTGCAACTGGAGTAGTTTTAGATGACCCTACAACAGATGATAATTGTGGTGTAGCTTCAGTTACAAATAATGCTCCTTCGGAATATTTATTAGGTGATAATCTTGTAACATGGACAGTAACAGATGATTCAGGAAATGTAAATACATGTGTACAAACTGTAACCGTAGTAGATGATATGGATCCAGAATTAACTTGCCCTGCAGATTTAACTGAAATAGTTAATCAAGGTGAATTATTTACAATTCCAGATTATACTGGTGATGCAACAGCTACTGATAACTGTACTGCTTCTCCTGTAATAACTCAGGATCCAATTGCTGGAACTGAAGTAGGGGAAGGTGTTACTGTAATTACAATGACTACAATTGATGATTCAGGTAATGATGCTACATGTACATTCGAACTTACTGTTGATGAATTGTTAGGAATTAATGATTCAGAGTTTAGTAATGGTATTCAATTACTTCCGAACCCTACAAGCGGTGTTATACGATTAATCAATAATGGTTCTGAAGCATTAGTTTCAGCTACTATAATAGATGTGAATGGTCGTATAATTCAAGTTAAAAACTTATCAAATTCAACAACAGAAACAATGATTTCATTAGAAGCATATGCTTCAGGAATGTATTTTGTTAAAGTTGAAGGAGAATCAAATACTTTAATTAAAAGAATAATTAGAGAATAGAATTCAATTAAAAATCATTAAACTCCGTTCTATTATAGAACGGAGTTTTTTTTTGGCAGGATGTTTGTAATGTATATGATATACAGTTCATTAAAATGAAACATAAAGTAAACAAAACTATATAGTCACTAAAAAGAAACATTTTAAAAACGAACATAAAAAAAGCCCATCTAAAAATAGATGGGCTTTTTTATTTTATCTAATAGTGTTTATTCTATAATACCTCCACAACTAATTCTAGCACCAGCTGCACCAGAGGGTTGAGAAACAAAATCGTCAGCACCTTGATGCACTATTATAGCTTTACCTAAGATGTCTTTTTTCTCATCTCCACAACCTATACACCATAAATCAGTTGTTAATTGAATAGATCCTTTCCCATCTTCGCTTACATTAAAATTTCCAATATCTCCTCTATGGAATCCTTCTTTTGCACCCCATTTTCCATGCTCTTCAAAAGTTGGGTTCCAATGACCACCAGATGATTTTCCGTCAGGAGAAGAACAATCTGCTTTTTCATGAATATGCACAGCATGCGTACCTGGGCTTAAATCCCAAAACTTAGCATACATTGTAACTATACCATTTTCTTCTGAAAATTTTAATTTCCCTTTTGCTTCACTATCACTTTTTGATTCTAAAAGAAGTTCAACTACAATTGGTTGTACTTCTTTTACTTCTTCAATTTTTGTCTCTTCAACTTTAGCATCCTTGGCTTCTTTGTTTTCCTTACAAGATATTAATATCACTGAGAAAATAAGAACTAGTAAAATTCCGGCTTTTTTCATTTTTATATATTTAGTATGTTTTTAGTTTTTTAAAGATAATAGGATTCTATTAACTGAGAAATAATTTTTCAAATAAAAAAAGCAGGTCAATTCGACCTGCTTTTAATTAATATCAATAATAAGATGTTATTCAATAGGTGTAGATTCAGTATTAGTAGAATCTAAAGGCTCTAAACCTTCTCCTTTTAAATATTTATCTAAGAATTTTAAAATGCTACTATAGGCAACGATCTGGTTTTCTTTTTTAATAAAACCATGACCTTCATCTTCAAATAATACATATTCAACAGGAACTCCATTCTTTTTAACTCCTTCAACAATTTCATCAGATTCTACTTTTAGAACTCTTGGATCTTGTGCTCCTTGTAAAACAATTAAAGGTTTAGTTACTTTATCAGTATGAAATAATGGAGAAATCTGTTTTAATCGAATTGAATCAGCTGTATGAGGATTACCCATTTCAGTATATAATGCTTCTTTAAAAGATTCCCACCATGGTGGAATACTTTTTAGGGTACGCATCCAGTTAGTAACTCCAAATAAGTTTACACCTACTTCAAATTCCTCAGGGGCATACGTTAAAGCAGCCATAGTCATATATCCACCATAAGAACCTCCAAGAATTCCTATTTTTTCAGGATCAATAATATCTTGAGTTGCCAACCAATCTTTACCAGCAATACAATCTTTTAAATCTTTATCACCGTGATTTTGATCATCCATTTTAAAGAATGTTTTACCATAACCACTACTACCACGATTGTTTACAGCAAGTATTGCATAACCATGATTTACTAAATATTGTATGGTAGAATTAAAACGTTGCCCAGATTGTCCACCTGGCCCACCATGAACCCAAACTAATGCAGGAACTTTATTCGTTGCAGAAGCTTGATGAGGTTTGTAATAGATAGCTGGAATTTCTAATCCATCAAATGATTTATATCGAACAACTTCAGCAGTAACCATGTGGTTTCCATTGATCTCTTTGTTTAAAACATCAGTTAATTGATCATATTCTTGAGTTTCTAGAGAGTACGTATATGTGTTTGTTGGCATATTCGATCCTGAAATCGTTAAAAGCGCCATGGATTCATCTCTAGAGAATCTAGCACCAGTAATATTTTGATTATTTATTTCAGGAAATGAAATTATAGCATCCGTTGAAGCATCTTTAACTTCCATAACAGATTTTGCATCTTCATTAGTAAAAAGTACTTTGTACTTACCATCTCTTGTAAAATAGAAAGCATTGATGTCCCAATCCTTTTCTACTACTTTTTCTTTAGAGCCATCCTCTAAATTATACTTCATTAAATAGGTAAATTCAGCATTGTCATCTGTTGTATAATAAAAAGATTTTCCGTCAGGGTCAAAATCTTCAGGAGAATTACTACTTAAGTTGTCATTTACTTTTATAGATTCATTTGTTTCAGTATTTAACAAAAATAAATCACTGTCATTTGTATTAATCGTTTTAGTTAACAACACATGTTTTCTGTCTTCAGACATTCCGCCAAAATTCATTCCATCGTTATTTTGATAGATTATTTTAGATTCAAAAGAGTCTATATTCATTTCGTAGTGATCCATATATTTTGAATCTCTTTCATTACTTCCGTAGAAAAAACTTTTACCATCCTTAGACCAACCTCTATAGGTAGCACGTACATTTTCAATAGGAGTAAGGTTTTTTACACCTGAACTATCCTTTACAAATATTTTATATATTTCATCCCCATTTCCATCCATTCTGAATAAAATACGGTCGTCTTCAGGGAAATAAGATATTCCAAAAACAGAAGCACTATCCGATTTAGATACTGGTGTTAATTCACCTCCTTTTGCATCTACAGTATACATATTGTAGATACCCGATCTATTGCTAGTGATTAAAACTTTCGATTTATCATTAGAAAACCCATTGGCAAATGCATTTTCATTGTCCATAAATTGTTCAATGGAGTATTGATCAGGGACAATAGCTTTAGCTATTTCTTTTTTTTCTTCTTGTTCTTTGCATGAAAACAGTAGTGTAACTGCAAAACAGATTAATAATAGATTTTTCATTTTGTTAATTTTGATTAGTAGTAAATGTTTTTATCTCTTTAAATGGAGATATAATTAGTTTATTTAGATTAGACTTATATTCAGCCCAATTGGTTACAAAAAAATCATTCGTTTTTACTAAACTTTCGTTTAATTCATCTTTTGCTTGCTGAATTAATGTGGTTTCGGTTTCAGTTATTCCATTTGGACGATTACTGCTATACCATCTCGCATTACCAATTCGTTGCATCACCGTAACCTCAGGATTTCTTGTTATACCTTGACGTTTGTCTTCTTTTCCAATATATAAAGCAATTAGTTTATCAATTTCTTTTACGATTTCTTTACTTGCTTTTATTTCATCTTTATACTTTTCTTTATCTTCTTTCTTTAGTTTTTTACTGAATTCATTTGCAGTATTCTTACTTTCAACTAATTGTTTTACAGCTTCTGAAGCTACTTTAATAAAGCCTTCCGTTTCTTTTGAAGCATTGTATTTTTCAATAATTGCTTTTTCTGAAACCGATAATCTAGGATCTGAAGCAACTTCAATAGTTGTACTTGTTATGTTATCTAAATAACTAATATCAATTCTATAATTACCTGGTTTTACAGTTGCGCCACTAGGTTCATTTTTTTGTTCGCTAATTTTTCTTGAAGGTCTTGAAACACCTGATTCATTCATGTACCATTGCCAAGTGTAAATTCCAGTACTGTCTGGAATCTTTTTCTTTAAACTTCTAATTAAACGAGAGCCATCATAAATTTTAGCATATATAGAATCTTTACTTGGTCCTTTTTCTTCGGAAGTTTCTTCAGATTTATCTTCATCCTTTTCATCTGAAGCATCCAAATCTTCTTTAGCTTCTTCCTTTTTCTGAAAATAATATTTAACCAATGCTCCATATTCACGATTCTCACCGTTATAAATTGCATCTGCACCAAATCGACTTCCTGTAGGTTGTTGATAAGCTGCTTGATAAGCAGTAGGAGGTGAGAACACTTTAATATCAGCATTCAAAATTGATTGGTCTTTAGCAATTGCCCTTAAAGGGCGAATATCATCTAGTACCCAAGCAGCTCTACCAAAAGTTCCTATCACTAAATCATGCTCTCTTTCTTGAATCACTAAATCTTTTACTGGAACAGTTGGGAAACCATGAGTCCATTTTTTCCAATTGGTTCCAGCATCGATTGATATATATAAACCGTCATCTGTTCCTAAAAACAATAGATTTTTTTCTATAGGATCTTCAACAATACTTAAAGCGTAACTCTCACTATCATTAGCATCGACAATTCGTTGCCATGTTTTTCCATAATCTTTTGTTCGGTATACATAAGGAGTATAATTAAAACGTCTATAGTCATTAGCAACTAATAAGGCTTCACCTTTTGTCTTGTTGGAAGCTTTTATTTGTACTATCCAACTTCCTTCGGGTAATCCTTTTATGTTTTTAGAAACATCGTTCCAATTTGCACCTCCATTTTGAGTATAATGTACTTTTCCATCATCGGTACCAACCCAAAGCATATTTTGTTCAAGAGGAGAAGGTTCGATCACTAAAATGGTTGTGTGATTTTCAGCTCCAGTAGCATCCATAGTTAGTCCGCCACTTTCATCTTGTTTTTGCTTTTCAGGATTATTTGTAGTTAGATCTGCAGAAATTATATTCCAAGTTAATCCCTTATCTGTACTTTTATGAACAAATTGACTTCCGAAGTAAAGCGTACTATTATTAAATGGATCAATATTTATTGCAGCATTCCAATTAAAACGTAAACGTATTTCTGGATCTGGATGTGTAGGTCGAACCGTATAATTATTCCCTGTTTTCCAATCGTATCTACTTACATAACCTTGCTGGCTCATCGTCCATCCAAATTGACTATCATCTCGATCAGGAATCACATCAAAACCATCGCCGAATGAAATTTCTTGCCAGTAATCATTTCTAATTCCCTGTTGTCTCCATACATAAGATGGACCTCTCCAAGATCCATTGTCTTGCATTCCTCCATATACATTATATGGAATCTCATTATCCACATTGATATGATAAAATTGAGCTACAGGAATGTTTCCAACAAAGCGCCATGTTTTCCCACCATCATGAGTAATATTCATTCCTCCATCATTTCCATCGATCATGAAACTTCCGTCTGTAGGGTGAATCCACCATGCATGATGATCTGGATGAACTCCATTATCTACACCATAAGCAGGCATTAATTGATTAAAATTTTTCCCGCCGTCTTCTGAAACATTTACATAGGTAAATACAGAATATACTCTGTTTTCATTTTCTGGATCTACAAAAATATCACTGTAATAAAAAGGTCTGTTTCCAATATCACTTTTATCATTTATTTTTTTGAAAGTAAAACCACCGTCTTCACTTTTGTATAATGCGTTTTTCTTTGCTTCAACAAGAGCATACACAATATTGGGCTTGTTTGGAGCAATTGAAAGTCCAATTCGACCTAAATCTCCTTTAGGTAAACCATCTTTGTCGGTACGTTCTTCCCATGTTTCACCTCCATTATGTGTTATATAGATTCCAGAACCTTCACCACCGGAGTTAAAAAACCAAGGATCACGTTTATGTTCCCACATAGCAACTATTAGTTTATTTGGATTGGAAGGATCAATAACCATATCGGCAACCCCAGATTTTATGTTGGTAAAAAGTACCTGTTTCCAAGTTTTCCCTCCATCAGTAGTTTTATAAACCCCTCTTTCTTTATGTTCTCCCCAAGGAGAACCGATAGCTCCAATATATACGGTATTCGGATTGGTAGGATCAATGATAATTTTATGAATATGACGTGTATTTTCTAAACCCATAGCTTGCCAGTTTTTACCGCCATCTAAAGATTTGTACACCCCAAAACCACCATTTAAACTGTTTCTTGGATTTCCTTCACCAGTTCCTACCCAAATAACGGAAGGATTAGATTGCTGTATTGCTACAGCCCCTATGGATGCAGTTTTTTCATTTTCAAAAATAGGATTCCAAGTAATACCGCCACTTTCAGATTTCCACAACCCACCTGAAGCAGTACCTACATACATGATATCTGTATTATTTGTTTCAACATCAATGGAAGTTACACGACCAGACATTCCACCAGGACCTATATTACGGGGTTTTACATCTTTCAGGATGTCCATTGTAAATTCTTGAGAGAATAGGGTAGAGGAAATGCAAAGTAGCATTAAGAATAAGTACTTCTTCATTTTTTTGGTTTAGTTCGTTTGGTATAATTAGATTTTAAAGGTAAGAATTTGAGAATAATGAATTCTTAAATAGGTGTTAATATGTTAAGGCTTTAACAAGTAATACAATACCGCTAATAACCATGATATAAATGACTAATTTTCTAAAGGTTTTGTTGGTCATTTTTTTGAGAAGTCTTTTTCCTAATAAATTGCCTACAGTAGCTCCTATTCCAAGAATGATTCCATATGCCCATAATTCTTTTGTAAGTAAGCCAAAAAAGCTATAACTACTCACTTGAGCTAAGCCTAAGAAAAATGAATTTGCAGCTTTTGTTCCTATTAGTTCTTCTTTGGTAATGCCAGCATTAAGATAAAATGGATTTAATACAGGTCCCATTCCACCAGTAAAAGTTCCAACAATTGATATTATAAATCCTAAAGGAATAAAATACCAAAGTTGTACATTGAAAGAACGTTTTTTCTTTCCGAAGCGATATTGAAAGAAAGTACTAATTAAGAATAATCCAATAATTACTTGAAGCCAAACAATTTTCACTTCAGTAAATAGATAAGCAGCTAAAATAGCTCCTAATATAGCTGAAGGCACATAATACCAAAATACTTTCCAGACTATATTTTTCCAAAAGATAATAATTCTTGAAGGGCGACTGATAAAAGCACCTAAGTTTAAAACAGGTGCTGTTTGAGACGTTCCAATTAAAAAATTTAAAAAAGGAATTAGCATTAATGCACCACCACCTCCGCTAATTGTAGATAACGTGAATGCTAGAGCACCAGCAATAAATAGAATTACAACTAAAAAAATATCTAAATTCTGAAGAATTTCAAACATATTGTAATATAAAAAAACTGCTCAAATTAATGAGCAGTTTTCAGTTGTTAGTGATAAATTATGTTATGCTATAAATTTGGTATCACTAATTCTTGTCCTGGATGAATCACATCAGGATTCTTTAATATGTCAGAGTTAGCCTTGAAAATAGCATGGTATTTCATAGGATCTTTATAATAGTGCTTAGCTATTTTACTTAAAGATTCACCACTTGCTACTGTATGTCTGTGATATACACTTTCATCGGCAACTTTGATGTCTGCCATGATATCTGAAGGTTCAGTACCTCCTACAAGTTTAATTTCATCCCAAATAAGATTTTTTTCATACTGAGTGTTAGCAGTACCTCTAACTTGTAATTGACCATTTTCTACTCTTACATCACCGTCTTGGATATTTAGTTTTTCACCTAAATCTAATACGCTTTGGTATTTTGCTTTAATCATTGTTGTTTGTATTTATTGTTAACGAACTTAAATATACAAATTTGATACCAAAATTTTTAAGAAAAACGGATAAAATACTTTTAAAGATTAATTAATGCATTTCATCTATAAAATAGACGTTTTATACATCACTATCTAATAAATCAGTTACTACATGATATCTTGGATCTTCAATAGATGTTTCTATTAATGATTCAAAATTTGGGCTTGCTTTAAGAAGGATTATTCTACATTCCGGACTTAAATGAGTCAGTTTGATGTTTTTGCCAAGTGCAAGGTATTTATTGGTAACATTTTTTAATGCTTCAATACCTGAATGATCACCTACTTTAGATTCAATAAAGTCAATTTCAATTGTATCAGGATCTGTTTTAAAATCAAATTTTGAGTTGAATGCTTGTGATGATCCAAAGAATAATGGTCCCCAGATTTCATATACTTTAGTTCCGTCTTCTTTAATTCTTTTTCTAGCACGAATCATTGTAGCATTTTTCCAAGCAAAAACAAGAGCAGACATAATTACACCAGCAATTACTGCAATAGCTAAATCTTGCCAAACAGTGATTGCTGAAACAGCAATAAGTACAATAGCATCTGCTAAAGGAATTTTATTTAAAATCCTAAAACTACTCCAAGCAAAGGTTCCAATAACTACCATAAACATTACACCTACTAAAGCTGCAATTGGTATTTGTTCAATTAAAGGTGCACCAAAAAGAACAAAACATAGAAGTGCTATTGCTGCAACTATTCCTGAGAGCCTACCACGACCTCCTGAGTTTACATTAATGATTGATTGTCCAATCATAGCACAACCACCCATTCCGCCAAACATTCCATTTAGGATATTGGCGCCACCTTGAGCGACACATTCTCTATTACCACTCCCACGAGTTTCAGTCATATCATCAATTAGGTTTAATGTCATTAATGATTCAATAAGTCCTACGGCAGCTAGTAAAACAGCTGTAGATAATATTAATTGCCAATTTCCTTGTAGCGTATGGAATAATGTGAAAATTTGAGCTTGAAAACTAGGCAATGAACCTTGTAATCCTTCACCACCACCATCTTTAATAAATGAACCAACCGTACTTACACCTATATCTCCAAAAATCGTGATTGCTGCAACCACAATAATTGCAATAAGCGCTGCAGGAACTTTTTTTGTTAGCTTCGGAAGGAAATACATAATTCCCATCGTAAGCAATACTAGACCTAACATGAAGTAAAGACTAGAACCTTGAAGCCATGTCATTTCTCCATTAACTTTTTCTTTAAATAAGCCTATTTGAGATAAAAAGATTACGATAGCTAAACCGTTTACAAATCCCATCATTACTGGATGCGGAATTAAACGTACAAATTTTCCAAGTCTGAAAACTCCTGCTGCTATTTGAATTACACCCACAAAAAGTAAAGTGATAAATAACCATTGCAGTCCTAGGTTTTCAATTGGAGCATCTAATGTTAATCCTACTTCATTTCCTTTCTGAATTAAATGAACCATAACAATTGCCATAGCGCCTGTAGCTCCCGAAATCATTCCAGGCCTTCCTCCAAATATTGAAGTAACGATTCCCATCATAAAAGCACCGTATAATCCAACTAATGGATCGATACCAGCAACAAAAGCAAATGCAACTGCTTCAGGAACTAATGCTAAAGCAACAGTAAGTCCTGAAAGGATATCATTTTTAGGATTGAATGTGAAATTCTTTAATAATCTTTGCATGATTTCTTATTTAAAAAACGCGCAAAGATATTATATATAATTTAATACCAACGCTTCTTCTTCTTTTTTGAAGCTTCAGATTTTCTACTTTTTTTATACTTGCTTTTTTTGGACTTACTTTGGTTGGTTTTATTCTGTCTAGAGGTTTCTTTTGCTTTTATAGAACAAGGATGATCCTCCACCACAGGAATGGCAGATTTTATTACTTTTTGAATGGCTGAAACATATTCTTTTTCATCGGGTGAACATAAAGAATAAGAAGTACCTGTTTTACCAGCTCTTCCTGTTCTTCCAATACGATGTACATACGTTTCAGGTATGTTAGGAAGGTCAAAGTTTAATACAGCATCTAAATCATCTATATCAATTCCACGTGAAGCAACATCGGTAGCAATTAAAATATTGGTTTTATTGAATTTAAAATTGTCTAAAATATTTTGCCTCGCACTTTGTGTTTTTTCACCGTGTAAACCTTCCGCTTTAAAACCATTTTTCAACAGTGTTTGCTCTAGACGGTCTACACCATTTCTGGTTCTTCTAAAAATTAAAATATTACCTTGGATTGTATTCCGAAGTAAATACAAGCATAATTCTACTTTACTAGGTTTAGGAACATAGTATAGATATTGTTTTACTTTATTGGAAGATTTTTTTTCCACTTCAACTTCAACACGTTCAGGGTCTGATAAAATTCGTTCCGCAAATCGTAGAACACTATTTGGCATGGTGGCAGAAAACAATAAGGTTTGTTTTTCTTCAGAACAAAGACGGCTAATTTTTTTTATATCGTCGATGAAGCCCATATCTAACATTAAATCTGCTTCATCCAACACTAATATTTCAACAGTACTTAAATCAACAATATCTTGCTTACATAAATCTATTAATCTTCCAGGTGTAGCGATTAATATATCGACACCTTCATTAATAACTTTTTCTTGAGCATCTACAGAAGTACCTCCATACACTACAGCCGTTTTTAAACCTGTATATTTTGCAAAAGCTACAGACTCTTCATGAATCTGATTTGCTAATTCGCGTGTCGGACTAATAATTAGACTTCGAACATTTTTCTTTTCTTCTGAATTATTTTGATTGCGAAATAAAATTTGAAGTATCGGTAAAATAAATGCAGCCGTTTTTCCAGTTCCTGTTTGTGCAGTAGCAATTAAATCTTTTTTAGCCAAAACCACAGGAATTGTTTTCTTCTGAATCTCAGTAGGAGTTTCGAAGTTTTTTTCAAAAACTGCTTTTAAAATAGGTTTGTTTAAATTTAAATCACTAAAATCCATAGGGTCGTTTTACAAAGATGTTGCAAAGATACTATAATACTTATGTTTTAAATTTTAATTATGTCCAATATGGCATCCACAGCCACCATCCATAAACCCATTGGTTTCTTGATGCCAAGGAAATGCTTGATTGTAATTAGGTAATTCCCAAAAGAAAGGTTTTCTTTCTTTTTTATAATTTCCAATCTCATTCATAGTTTCAGTATCATATAAACGTCCATTAATCATCACCATTTCAATACTGTTGGTATTTTCAATATTAGTCAAAGGGTTCTTGTCAAGTATGATTAAATCGGCTAATTTTCCATTTTTTAAGGAGCCAATATCGTTTCCTAAACCAATATAATTTGCTGCATTTATAGTCGCTGTTTTTAAAGCATCATGATTAGACATTCCACCTTGTTGAATCATCCAAGTTTCCCAATGAGCACCTAAACCTTGTAATTGCCCATGTGCTCCCATATTAACTTTAACACCTGCATTTGCTAGTTTTGTTGCAGATTCAGAAACTAAAAAATGACCATTTTTATATTCTTCATTTGGAACCATAGTTCTATGGCGAGAACGGCTGTCTATTATTCCTCTAGGAGTATATTTTAATAGCTTTTCATTTTCCCAAACATTATCTCTTTGGTAGAAAAAATACTCTCCATTAAGCCCACCATAATTTACAATTAGAGTAGGAGTATAGCCTGTTCCACTAGCACTCCAAACTTCAATGATATCTTTATAAATTGGTGCAACAGGAATATTATGTTCTACACCAGTATGACCATCGATTACCATCGTTATGTTTGTGAAAAAAGTTGAACCACCTTCTGGAACCACGTTGATACCTAATTCTCTAGATGCTTGTAACACTTGTTGTCTTTGTTCTCTTCTAGGTTGATTATAACTTTTTACGCTTTTCGCTCCAAATGCTTTTGTTCTTCGAACACTACTTCTAGCATCATCAAGGCTATTTATAGTCGCTTTAAAGTCACCATCAGCTCCATAAAGAATAAATCCTGTTGAATATAATCTAGGGCCAATAAGCCCTCCAGTTTTTTGTAATTCTGAAAGAGAAAAAACAGTCTCTGTATTTGAAGAGGGGTCATGAGCTGTAGTAACACCATATGCTAAATTAGCCATGAATCTCCAATTTTGCTGACTTAATAGGCCATATCTAAATGCTCCAACATGTGCGTGAGCATCTACCATTCCAGGCATGATAGTTTTCCCAGAAACATCATACACTTTAGCATCACCTGGGATTGCAATTTTTTGACCGATGGCTTCAATTTTATTGTTATTGATTATAATAGTTCCATTCTCAATTACTTCATCACCTTCCATGGTAATAATTCTTGCATTTGTAAATGCTATTTTCCCTGAAGGTTTATCTACTTTTCCTGTAAGTCCGATTTTAATTCCTTCTTTGGTTAATTCAGCTATTTCTTTTGGTGAATTATCTAAGAATGTAAATCGATCTTTAATTTCATTTGAGAAATATTCATCACCTAAGGTCCACATTACTTTCTTACTGTCATTAGACCAATGAATATTAATACCAGCATCTTCGGCTAATTTTGAAACAGGAACTGATTTACTTTTATTATCTATATTTAATTCCTTCCCATTTAAAACTAAAGGAGCAATAAACACTTTGTGAAGATTTGTAAATGCTATCCAATTATTATCTGGACTCGGTACTAATCTATTTGCATATTTTGAAGTAATATGAGTTCTTTCATCTTTTCCATTAAGATCTACACTTAATAGTTTTTTAGTAAGACTGCCAAAATAAGTTCCTCCTGTTTGTAAAAATATACGTTTTCCATCTTTTGTAAACATTGGATAAGCACCTTTGTTTATTATCTTTTTTTCTTTTCCTCCGGAAGTATTTATAATATATATACCAGGTTCTTTTGTGTTTGTAAACCCTTGATCCATATTTCCAGATTCTTTTCTGAAAACAATAGATTTACCATCAGGTGAATAAGACGGTGTTCTATAAATTCCTTTACTAGAACTTAGTTTAGAAGGAGTTCCACCAGAAATTGAGATGCTATTTAAAGCGCCTTTATTCACGTCATTCCACGTTACATAGATGATTTTACTACCATCAGGAGAAAAACTTGGTTCCGATTCAAAATCAGTACCTGAAGTTAATCGTTGAGGTTTTCCTTTAGGTAACTTCTTTTTCCATAAATACCCTAATGCATGAAATACAATAGTTTTTCCATCAGGTGAAGTGATTGTGCTTCGAATCATTTTTGAAGTAAATGACGTATCTTCTATTGGATTATTAAAGTGAACCGTTTCAGCTAAATCTATATTTACTTCCGCAGTAAAAGGAATTGTATTTGCTTGTAAACTTTGAGTATTTATAGTATTAATTTTTCCACCACTCCAAAAAACGATATCTCTATTATTTGGCATCCAGCTAAAGTTAGGATAGATTCCGAAAATAGCCCAAGCCTCTTGTTGGTCCTTATTTAATTGATCGTACACAGGTGTCTCTTCACCCGTATTTAAATCATGTACATATAGAACTGTTTTTGTTCGAACTCTTTTAATGAATGCTAGTTTAGATCCATCAGGAGAAACGGTAGGACGTGCGGCACCACCTGGTCCACCAGTTATAGTTTCAGTTTTACCTGTTTCAAAATTGTAACGTTTTATAACATAAATCTGTTTGTTTGGATCTTTGTTGTATTGAAAATGTCCTCCAGAGTACATGTCTTCACAGTAATATAAATACTTCCCATCTGAAGATACGAAGGGTTCATTTACATCTTGTTGGTCATTCTTTCTTTTTGTTAATTGAATTCCACTTCCACCTGTAATATGATACATCCACATTTCACCAGCACCTAAACTTCTTCCTGAAGTAAAATGTTTTCTAGCAACCAAATAATTTCCATCTGGCATCCATGTAGCATTATTTAATAGCCTAAATTTTTCTTTAGTAATTTGTTTTGCATTGCTTCCATCACGATCCATCACCCAAATGTTATCACCACCTCCAGCATCACTTGTAAAGGATATTTTTGTACCATCTGGACTAAATCTTGGTTGTATTTCGAAAGGAATTCCAGTACGTATTGCTTTTGCTTTTCCTCCAGAAATTGGCATCGTATATATATCACCCACCATATCAAACACAATGGTTTTTCCATCAGGACTTACATCAAGGTTCATCCATGTTCCTTCATCGGTTGAAAAGCTATGTGTTTTATAATTGAAATCAGCTCCAGGATTTGAGACATCCCATTTTTTCTTTTCTTCTTTTTTTTCTTCTTGAGCAGTGATAGGGTTAATGAAAACGAACCCTAAAAAGAGTAGTACAAGTAATTTATTCATGTTTGGAAATTTAGTCGAGCCTAAAATAAGCAAATACTTAGAAGTAATGTAATTTTTAACTTTCAATTAATTACCATTCACCTCTGTTTTTGATATTTGCTTTGCAAAGCTTTATTATTTCTGAAATTCTTTTCTCTTTAGTAGCTTCACGTTTGGCTTGGTATAACCAAGAGAGATAACCTTTACGGTAACTAGGAGCAAAGTTTTGATAATTTTCAAAAGCAATAGGATGTAATGAAAAAGCCTTTTTAAGGATTTCAGGAATTATTAAGTTTTCAACATCATCCATTGCAGTCCACGTACCTGAGTTTTTAGCAAGTTCAATGGTTTTCCATCCACTTTCATGAATTAATCCATTGGAATCTAGTTCAATAATGTACTTTTTATTGAGAGCACTCCAAGTACTTTTTGGGTTACGGGGACTAAAAAATTGGCGTCGTTTCCCATCCCCTAAACTTTTTACCGTACTATCAATCCATCCATAACATAAAGCAACTTTCACTGCTTCTTCCCAACGCATGGTAGGAATCTTGGTTTCTAATTTATAGAAAATTAGATAGATCCCTTTTGTGTGAATTTCATGATTGTCCTGTAACCATGTTCTCCACTCAACATCTCTCGGAAAGTATAATTCGGGTTGGCTCATATTATTTTGTAATCTGTTTACTTTCTACGTAAAAATCCTTTTTTATTTCAACCGTTTTAATTGATTCTGAAAAGTCTTTAGTTTTCCATTCAGCATTAGGAAAAATCCATTCTTCTTTTCCGTTAACAATAGCAATTACAGGCATATCAAACTTTTCAACAATATTTACATATCTGAATTCAAGCTGAGTATCTTTCACTTTAAATTCAATTTTTGGAACCAAAACAGTTCTTAAATATTGATTGAAAAATTCGGTTAAATCTATTCCAGATTTTTCGCTGATATAATTTTCAACTTGCTGAGTACTTACTGTTTTATGATAGAATTCTTTATTAAGACCTCTTAATATTTGTCTCCATTTTTCATCATCTTCAATTAACTGTCTTAAAGTATGTAGCAAATTACCTCCTTTCACATACATGTCTGAACTCCCCTCATGATTAACAAGATATGTTCCGATAATTGGACGGTCATTTTGGATTAATCTTCTAGTACCGATCACATATTCTGAAGATGCTTTTTTTCCGAAGTGATAATCTAAATATAAACTCTCAGAATAATTAGTAAAACTCTCATGGAGCCACATATCTGCTACATCAATATGTGTGATATTATTGGCAAACCATTCATGACCAGATTCATGAATAATGATAAAATCGAATTTCAATCCCCAACCAGTTCTAGAAAGATCATTTCCTAAATAACCATTCTCGTACTTGTTTCCATAGGTAATACTACTTTGATGTTCCATACCTAAATAGGGAACTTCAACCAATTTAAAACTATCTTCATAAAAGGGGTAAGGTCCAAACCAATGCTCAAATGCCTGCATCATCATTGGAGCTTGTTTAAATTGCTTTTTTGCTTTGTCTAAATTTTCTTTAAGCACATAATAATCCAAATCTAAAGAGCCATTCTCACCTTCATATTTTTCACCAAAATGAACATAATCTCCAATATTGATATTTACACCATAATTATTGATAGGATTTACCACTTTCCAATTCCATGTAGTTTTATCTTTTTTTACTTCTGTAGAGGTTAATCTTCCATTACCAACAGCCATTAAACCATTTGGAATTGTGATTGCAAAATCAACTCCATTATCAGGTTCATCGTAATAATGATCTTTGTTTGGCCACCAGACACTAGCACCAAGTCCTTGATTTGAAGTCGCTACAAAATGTTTTCCGTTTGAATCTTTCTTCCAAGAAAACCCACCATCCCAAGGAGCATTTTTTGCTTTTCGAGGCTTTCCTGAAAAGTAAATTGTTAGTTGATGTTCAGTTTCTTTTTGTTGTCCTTTTTCAATTTGAATAAAATGTGCATTGCCTTCCGAAGAAAATTTTAATTCTTTTCCATCTTGAATAATTTTTTCAATTCTCATTGGAGGTTGAAGGTCAATTTGCATGGAGTTATTTTCATCAATTACTTCATAAGTAATAGTATTAAATCCTTGAATCGTTTTAGTGTCAAGATCAACTTCAACATTTAGGTTATAATGTTTTAAATCCCACCAAGCTCTTTCCGAAGTTATACTTCCACGTAGCGTATCTTGTCTTGTGAAGTTTTGTGAGAATGAGATCGTGGAAATTAATATGATTAGAAATAGAAGTATATATTTTTTCATGAAATTAATCTTTTGGTTCTGCAACAATTGCTATTCTTTTTGAGTCGGGGCTTATTGCTAATCGAGTAATATTTTTAAAACCTTGATCTGAAAAATTTGAAAGTAATTCCCATTCTTGTTTGCCAAACATATCATATTTATAAAGCTTTGAACCACTTCCTATAATTAAAATACTATCATTTAACCATACATAATCTTGAATTCCAACAGGTAACTGACAAATAAAATAACTTTCATAATTTTCTTCCATATCCAACATATAGATGTCGTGATTTTTTTCATCATTCACTGCCGTATAACTCATCGATTTTGATGAAGGAATTTTATGAATTGATCTTCCCACATTGATAAGAAGCGTATCGTTGGTTTTCTTTTTTAAATCTGAAACAACCAAGTCGAGTGTATTAAATCCTAATACTGAAGAAACAAGAGTGCTGTCATTGTAGAAAGCGTAATAGGCAACCTGAAGGTTATCAATTAATAGCTTAGAAGTTTTAGTGTCGTATTCATACAAACGTTGAAGCCCTGTGGTATCTAATCGTACCGCTGAAATATTACCACTATTTGGAATTATTTGAGGAGAATATTCACCTCCAGAAGTAGGAGTATTTACCCAAGTATTTAATTTTTCAATGATTGAATAATGCGCTATATCACTTTGCCCTTTATTGTTTCCGGCATATAACACCTGAGAATTATTGAGAAAACTCGGTTGATTATTATATCCTGAATGAAGAGAAATTAAGTTTGGTGTACTTATACTTATAGTATCATTAATTTGAATTATT
>JAHRWC010000255.1 GCA_019090365.1 Flavobacteriaceae bacterium | reverse complement strand
TTTCCTTTTTATTAGCGTTTCATGTAAATGCACAAGATTTATTTGATGATTCTTATTTACATGAAATTAGGATTACTTCAGATGAATCAAATATTTGGAATCAGTTAACTCAAGATTATAATACATTCTATCCTGATGTTCCTTATAGATCCGTTACTATTGAAATTGACGGCAATTTATTGGAAGATATAGGAGTAAGACAAAAAGGATTTTCGTCCCATTTTTTCTGTCCAACAAACAAAAAACCCATAAAACTAAATTTTGGAAAATTTGTTGAAGATCAGGAGTATGATGGAGTGAAAAAATTAAATTTAGCAAATGGAATCGGTGACCCTGCCATTTTGAAAGACAAAATTGTTTATGATATGTATAGAATGCATGGTATTCCAGGACCAAGAGTCGCTCATGCAAAAGTTTATATCAATGATGTTTACTGGGGAATCTATGGAATGATCGAACAAATTGACAAAAGATACTTAAAGCGAAATTTTGCTGATAATGATGGGAATCTTTGGAAAAATAAAGGAGAATCTAACTTACAATGGCAAGGAACCAATCCTAATAATTATTCTTTTGAACTTCAGACAAATGAGACTGAAAATGATTGGACTAAGTTTATAGAATTTATAGATTTTATTAATAATTCATCTGATGCTGATTTTCAATCACAAATAGATGATATATTCGATTTAGATGAATACATAAGAATTCTAGCAATTGATATTCTTACTAATAATTGGGATTCATATATAGAACATGGGAGAAACTGGTACTTATACCATGAACCTAAAACCGATAAGATACATTGGTTGCCTTGGGATTATAATTTTGCTTTTGACAGGGCTCCTAATGGCTCAGGAGATTTTTATGTAATATTAAATAATCCTCAAAAAGTTTTAATCCGACGAATCATGCAAATTCCAGAGTTTAAAGACAGGTATTTAAACTATATGTGTGAAATATTAGATGTTAATTTTATCGAAGATAGATTGAACCCACTTTTAGATGCACAACTCGATTTATTAGATGATGATTGGGATACTGCAACTAATAACTTTTTCTCGCTATCAGATATTGAAGATTTTATTAATGGTAGTGTATGGAATGGTCAACCATTTGGAGGTCCTATTCAAAGTTTTAGGAAATTTATTGAAGATAGAATTCCTTCAGTTGAAGATGATCTTGCAAATGAAAATTACAATTGTATTCCATTAGCCGCTCCTATCGGTTTTCAGGATGTTGTAATTAATGAATTTATGGCAAGCAATGGCATTGACAGTCCATGGTTTGACCAAGATGAGGAACACGATGATTGGGTGGAGCTATATAATAACACAGATGAATCAATTAATTTAAGTAACTATTTTTTAAGTGATAGTCAAAGTTTTATTCATAAATGGGAATTCCCAGATGTAAGTATTCCTGCCAATGGATACTTAATTGTTTGGGCAGATAAAGATCCTCAACAAGAAGGGTTACACACAAAATTCAACTTAGATTCTGGTGGAGATGAAATATATTTATCATACTTAGATGGGACTATTATAGACAGTGTCGATTATGATGATGAACAAGGTGTTGATAAAAGTTTGTCAAGGATTCCTAATGGAACAGGAGATTTTATTATTGCTGAGGTTACCTTCAATTCTGAAAATACTAAAATTTTAGCTATTGATGATTTTGCGAGCCTAGGAATTAAAATATATCCAAATCCTGCAAACACAAATATTAACATTGATTTCAGCAATGAATTTGAATCAAATATTAGCATCCATGATATTTTAGGTAGAGAGGTTTATAATTCAACAAATAATTCTTCGAATGTTAACATTGATGTGTCAAATTTGAGTTCAGGATTATATATGATTAGACTTTATAGCAACACGTATAATATTTCAAAAAAGATTGTTATCAATTAACAATTTTATAAAAAAACATTAAGATTTATGTTCGATTTTTCCAGCCTATCAAATAATCTCGAAGGCTCTAGTATTGTCAATATTATCATTATTGCATTGGTTTCGTTTGTTCTTTCCTCATTAATTGCATTAACCTATGAAAGGACTTCTCGAGAAATAGAAAGACCCCAATATTTTATTCAGTCTTTAATTTTAATTTCGATTCCGGTTGCTACAGTAATGCAAGCTATTGGAGATAGTTTAGCGCGAGGACTAGGTATGTTAGGTGCATTGGCAATCATAAGATTTCGAACCACGCTTAGAAACCCTAGAAATATGGTGTTTATGTTTACCTCTATTTCTGTTGGTATTGCTGCTGGAGTATATGGAATTGCCATAGCTGTAGTTGGTACTTTAGGGTTTTGTTTAGTCGTGATTGCTATTCACTTCTCTCCACTTAGTAAAAATGATCATATAATTGGAGCTCTTCAATTTGAAATTTCTAATAATGACCTTTTAGAAGGGAATATGGGTGATAAAATAATTGAAATATTAGAAAGCTATTGCAATAAAGTAACCCTCTCAAAATATAGTATTAGCAACAAGAAAAAGGGTGGAGAAGTTATTCAAATGGTTGTTTTTGAATATAAAATCAATATAGAAAGTAAGCATAAGTCTACACAAATGGTCAATGCTTTATTACAAGAACATGGAATTTTTAATGTAAGAATTAATTTTAGAGATGATTATGAAAAAATTTAATCTCATCTATATCGTAGCCTTTTTGGTTTTTATTATTTTAATAGTTTCATTAACTGTAAAAATAGATAATTCAGTAACTTTTTATGGTTTTGCTGAAAACAAAGAAACTGAAATTAGCATGGAAAATTCAGTTGAAGTAATGAACATAAATGTTACTACTGGCCAAAAGGTAAAAAAAGGAACTATTTTATTAGATGTCTTATCTTCTAGCCTACCTGTTAAAATAAACAATACTGAATATAGCATTGAAGAATTACAAACCAAATATCATCTTTGGAAGACCGATTTAGACTGGAGAATTAGTCAATATAATATTGAATTAAATGAAAAAACTAGTTCAATTCAATCTCAAATAGATCAATACAATGCTGAGATAGATCAAAACAAAAAACTAGCAGAAAGCATAAAAAGTATTGAAAATGTATCTTCAGAAGAAGGGAATATAAAAAACCCAATTTTCTTAAAAATCGATGCGTTAAAAGAAGAATTA
>JAHRWC010000254.1 GCA_019090365.1 Flavobacteriaceae bacterium | reverse complement strand
GGTGGAGATCCAATTATTGGAACTACAACTAAAGAAGCAGTAGAAATGTTAATTAACGATGCTGAAACAGAGTGTGTAGTTATGATTGGTGAAATAGGAGGTCAGTTAGAAGGAGATGCAGCACAATGGTATAAACAAAGTGGAAGTAAAAAACCTATTGTAGGCTTTATAGCAGGCGAAACAGCTCCTGCAGGACGAACAATGGGACACGCAGGCGCAATAGTTGGCGGAAGCGATGATACTGCACAAGCAAAGAAGCGCATTATGAAAGAATGCGGAATCCATGTAGTAGAATCTCCTGCAGAAATTGGTAAAAAAGTTGCCGAAGTAATGGCAAGTTAATTTACCTTATAAAAATTAACTAAAATTTAGGAAAGCCTTGTTAATTTAGCGAGGCTTTTTTTATGAAGAACCCATAACGATTTATTATATTTGAGTCTATTCAATAAAACTAATTAATATGAAGCGAGCATGCTAAGAAGTTTATCATTCAATGAGATGACAAATAGCGAACAGCAAGTGACCGTGGAATTAAATACTATAAACACATGAAATTATTAGAAGGAAAAACAGCAATTGTAACTGGTGGTAGTAGAGGTATAGGTAAAGGTATTGTTGAAATATTTGCTAAACATGGTGCAAATGTAGCTTTTACTTACAGCTCATCTTCAGAGGCTGCAAAAGCTATTGAAGATGAAGTGTCTAAAACAGGAGTACAAGTGAAGTCATATAAAAGTGATGCTTCTAATTTTGAACAATCACAAGAGTTAGCTGCAGAAATTGTTAAAGATTTTGGTAGTATTGATATTTTAGTGAACAATGCTGGTATTACAAAAGACAACTTATTAATGCGTATGCAAGAAGAAGATTTCGATAAAGTAATCGAAGTAAACTTAAAATCTGTTTTTAATATGACGAAAGCAGTTCAGCGTACAATGCTTAAACAACGAAGCGGGTCAATTATTAATATGAGTTCTGTGGTTGGTGTTAAAGGAAATGCTGGACAAAGTAATTATGCTGCATCTAAAGCTGGAATAATTGGTTTTACTAAATCAATGGCATTAGAGTTAGGTTCAAGAAATATTAGAAATAATGTAATTGCTCCTGGTTTTATTGAAACTGAAATGACTGGGAAATTAGATGAAGCTACTGTTGATTCTTGGAGAAAAGCCATTCCATTAAAAAGAGGAGGTAGTCCAGAAGACATAGCCAATGCTTGTGTGTTCTTAGGAAGTGATTTATCTACTTATGTTACTGGACAAGTTATTAATGTAGATGGAGGTATGCTAACTTAATAATGGCAGCTGAAACCATATTTTATATCATAGTTGCCGGAGTAATTTCATTTGCTCTGGCACTTTTTATGTATGGTTATAAAGTTAAACAATCTAAGAAACTTCGATGGACCTTTGGAATCCTTCGTTTTATCACCCTTTTTTCAATTTTATTGTTGCTTATTAATCCTAAGTTTAAAAGCAATACTTATTCTATATCAAAACCAAAACTGCCAGTACTAGTAGATAATTCAGCATCTATCAATGAATTAGACCAAAGCAGTAATGTTTTAGCTTTTTTAGAAAACCTTCAAAATAATAGTGATTTAAATTCAAAATATGATATTTCATACTTTTCCTTCGGAAGTGATTTATCTGAATTAGATTCACTTTCTTTTTCTGAAAAAAATAGTAATATTTCAAAAGCAATAGCTTCTATAGATGAATTATATGAAAATGAAAATACGCCATATCTATTAATTTCAGATGGAAATCAAACCTTAGGAAATGATTATGAATTTTCAACATCAGGAATTAAAAATCCTATTATTCCTTTAATTCTAGGAGATTCAACAAAATATATTGATGTTAAGATTCAGCAATTAAATACCAATCGCTATGCATTTTTAAAGAATCAATTTCCTGTTGAAACTATTTTAACTTATAACGGCAAGGAAGATGTTGCTACTTCATTTGTAATTAAACAGGGCAATTCAGTACTGTTTAGAAAAAATATTTCTTTTTCAAAAGAAGAAAACACAAGGACATTAACTTTCCATTTACCTGCGACTAGAACTGGGCTACAGAAATACACGGCTCAAATTATTCCGCTGCAAGAAGAGAAAAATAAAGTAAATAATTCAAAACTTTTTGCCGTAGAAATTATAGATCAAGCCACCAATATTTTGATTGTAAGTGCAATTTCTCATCCAGATGTTGGAATGCTTAAAAAATCTATTGAGACAAATGAACAACGTATAGTAACAATTAAAAAACCTACAGAAGCTATTAATTTACTAAATGATACTCAACTTGTTATTTTATACCAGCCTGATCAAAGTTTTAATTCATTTTATAAAGAACTGAATAAACAAAAATTAAACTCATTACTCATAACAGGCCTACAAACCGATTGGAACTTTCTTTCTAATGCTCAAACTGAATTTAAAAAAGAAGTGACTTCACAAACTGAAAATGTTTTAGGGTTTCTCAATAAAAACTATGGTACTTTTTTAATTGATGATATTGGATTTGAAGGATTCCCTCCTTTAAAAACGAAATTTGGCGGACTAGAAATTTTGTCACAACATGAAATAATTTTAGAGCAATATGTGGATGGTTTTTCTTCAGAAACAGCATTGTTGTCGACTTCTGAAGAAAATGGTAAAAGATCTGCAATACTAGATGGTGAAGGGTTTTGGCGATGGAGAGCTCAATCTTATTTAAATGAAAAATCTTTCGAGAAGTTTGATGACTTTATAGGGAGAATGGTTCAATACTTAGCTTCTAGCAAAAGAAAAAGTAGGCTTGATGTTACCAACGATGCATTTTATTATAACAATCAACCTATTTTGATTACGGCTCAATTTTTCGATAAAAATTATGTGTTTGATTCAAGAGCTTCATTAATCATTAAAACAACAAACAAAGAAACTAAAGCTACAAATGAGTTTCCTTTATTAGTGAAAAATAATTATTACAAAGTAGATTTAAATACATTACCTGCAGGAGAATATCAATATACTGTTCTTGTAAAAAATGAACCTTTATCTAGAAGCGGATCATTTTCTATATTAGATTTCAATGTTGAGCAGCAATTTTTAAATGCTGATGTAACGAAGCTTACTAGTATTGCGACTAACACAGGTGGAAATGCATTTTTTGTAAATGAAAAGCAATTACTAATTGATAGTTTATTAAAAGATGAAAGATTTCAACAAATTCAAAAAAGCGAACAAAAAGTAGTACCTTTAATCGATTGGAAATATTTATTAGGCTTGATTGTAATTTCACTTGCAACAGAATGGTTTATAAGGAAATACAATGGTTTAATTTAATAAAAGAAATAACTAAACAATAAAATTAAATAAAATTTAAAATGGAAAAATTACCAAAAATTGGAATACCAGTAATTATATTATTAATACTAACAATTGTTATTGTTGCAAAATCAGCCGT
>JAHRWC010000253.1 GCA_019090365.1 Flavobacteriaceae bacterium | reverse complement strand
TTACCTCTTTGTCTTACGATGATGTTCCCTGCAATAGCAGCTTGTCCTCCAAAAATCTTAACACCTAAACGTTTCGATTCTGATTCTCTACCATTTTTAGAACTACCAACTCCTTTTTTATGAGCCATTTTCTTAAGGTTTTATATTGTTATACTTAAGTGATTTGCAATTAAGCTTTACCACCATCTAATTCGTCTTGCCATTTCTTTAATTCATCCCACTTACCATCAGCAGCCATTTGAGCTTGTGCTGGCCAAGTATCAGTTACGTGATTTCCACGTACACCTGCGATAATTTCAGAAATTTTTGCAGCATCTGCTTTTGCTAATTCAGCAAAAGTTGAGATTCCTGCCTCCGCTAATGTTGAAGCGATTTTTGGTCCAATACCTTCGATTTTCTTTAAATCGTCAGCTTTTCCAGCAGCTTTTTTTGGAGCTGCCTTTTTTACAGGAGCTTTTGCTTCTGCTTTAGGAGCTGCTTTTTTAGGAACTGCCTTTTCTGCTTTTGGTGCAGCTGGCTTAGCTTCTTTTTTAGGAGCTGCTTTTTTAGCACCTGAAGCCACAATACTTTCAATTACTATTTCAGTAAGAGCTTGTCTGTGTCCATTTTTTACTCTGTATCCTTTTCTTCTTTTCTTCTTGAATACAATAACTTTGTCACCTTTAAGGTGCTTAATGACTTTTGCTCCAACTTGAGCTCCGTCGATAGCCGGGGCGCCAATAGTAACATTGCCATCGTTGCTTAACAAAAGAACATTATCGAAAGAAACTTTCGAACCTTCTTCTGAAGACAAACGGTGAACAAAGACTTTTTGGTCTTTCGCAACTTTAAATTGCTGCCCTGCTATTTCTACAATTGCGTACATAGCGTAACGTTTAATTAATTAAATTAACTCTTACCTTATGGTAAAAGCGGGTGCAAATATAGTTTTTAATATTGAAACAACAAATGGTTTATTTAAAAAAAAGATCTCCATAAGTGCCTTATTTTTTGGAGTTTGACAAATAAACACCAATTAAAATTACACAGGTTGCAATTGCTTGCCAAAAATTAAATATTTCCCCATCTAAAAGCCCCCAAACCACAGCAACAATAGGCATAATATAGGTTACTGAAGATGCAAATACAGGAGTAGAGATTTGCACTAACTTATTAAAAAACACTTTCGCTATTGCAGTTCCAAATAATGAAAGCAGTACAATATATATTACTGACATATTAAAATGCTCTCCATACAATACTTCCGAAGTGAAAAAATCAGAAAATATTAATACTATAATTGCTGGAACCATAATTGCAGCAAAATTTCCTACAGCAATAGTAATAGGTGCAACATTTTGTAAATGCTTTTTTATAATATTTACATTTCCCGCATACATTAATGTAGCTACTATAACCATAAAAGCATACCAATAATTTTGATCTGGATTTAAAGAAGCTCCATTTAATATTAGCATTAAAGTTCCTAAAAACCCTATAATAACTCCTATGATTTGTTTTCTAGATGAGAACATTTGAAAAGCAACAAAACCTAAAAGAATCGTATTAATTGGTACTAATGAATTTAATATAGAAGCTACCGCACTGTCTATTTCAGTTTCAGCAAAAGCAAACAGAAAGGCAGGAAAAAAGGTGCCCAAAAATCCAGAAATGACCAACCATTTAATGTCTTTCTTGGTCAGGTTTTTTAAACTCTTAAAACCAGCTACAAATAAAATAAACCCTGAAATAATAATACGTAAAGCACCTAACTGCAACGGAGTTAATCCAAGAAGGCCTTTCTTTATCAATATAAATGAGCTACCCCAAATTACTGAAAGCACCAATAAATAGGTCCATTTTTTACTCATTCATATAATTTTCAAGTTAATTAATGCACAAAAATCTCACTTTTAAAATAATAAACAACAAACAATCGTTACTTTTGTATTATAATTCAATAAAGAAAAGTTATGAAAACATTTAAACTACTTTTAGGTATAGCATTTTTATCAGTAGCCGTTTGGTCTTGTAAAAATGAAGTGACTCCTGAAACTAAAACAGTAGACGTTGAAACTACTGAAGTTAAAAAACAAATTGATCCTGATGCTGTTTTAGCAAAAGCTGAATTTAATATTGAAGGAATGACTTGCGCTATAGGTTGTGCAAAGACAATCGAAAAGAAACTTGCTAAAATGGAAGGTGTAAAATCTGCAAAAGTAGATTTTGACAATAAACTAGCAATGGTTGAATATGATGAAGCAAAAGTTACAACAACTAACCTTGAAGAAACAGTAAGTAAAGCTGGAGAATCTTATACAGTTAACGGAATGAAAACCGTTGAGTCATTTACATCTAACGGTGCTAAAAAGGAATGTGGTAAAGATTGTAAAAAGGCTTGTTGTGCTGGAAAAGAAAAAGCTGAAGCTACAAATAAAGATGCAAAAAAATCTTGTGATAAAGATTGTAAAAAAGCATGTTGTGCTGACAAAGCATAAATAAAGATTACATTTAAAAGCATAAAAAAACCACCAAATATTGGTGGTTTTTTTATGCTTAAATATTTTTTATTCCCATTCAATAGTTTCCATCAATGTTCTCACATCATTCCTTAAATAAACAATGGCAGGATATAGTGAATCGTAATTAGGTTTTATATCAAAATATAAAGATCCAGTTACAAAATGATTAACACTATCGGTTACATAAAATTGCGAATGTGTTGCAGCATTACCATTAATCATATAAAACATTCCATATACATTATTTATAGAATCGACTCTAGGCTGTTCCAGAATCGACTCAGCTTTTACAGTATGATCGTAAGTTAATTTTTGAGCATCATATAATAAGGAGTCTATATTTTGTCCATTATTTACTTTTTGATAAGTAATGTAAATAGTGGCTTTCATTTTTGAATACTTTAAATTCACTCCTCCATATCTCTTTGATGAAATTGTAGCTTCTTTATTTTTTTTGAAAGAATAAGGTAGTGTATTATCTATAGATTCATATTCGGGAGTAGGATATTCTAATCGTAATTGTGAATTAGGCTTTATAGTTACCTCATCATTACATGCTATTATTGTTAAGGCAAGAATTACAACTAGGAAAAATTTCATATTATTTTTTAATTGATAGTTTTATTTGTTTGATTCGTTTGTTATCAAACACTTCAACTTTAAACGCAAAATGATGAAAATTTATTACTTCATTCTTTTTAGGAAAGCCTTTTGATATTTCAAGTATAAAACCAGCTAATGTTTCGGCTTCACCTTTATTCTCT
>JAHRWC010000252.1 GCA_019090365.1 Flavobacteriaceae bacterium | reverse complement strand
TTAATTTTTATAAGGTAAATTAACTTGCCATTACTTCGGCAACTTTTTTACCA
Source organism: Flavobacteriaceae bacterium (assembly GCA_019090365.1). Taxonomy (GTDB): domain Bacteria; phylum Bacteroidota; class Bacteroidia; order Flavobacteriales; family Flavobacteriaceae; genus Marifrigoribacter. Next base: position 2,465 of record JAHRWC010000252.1, on the reverse strand, counting down.
ATTTCAGCAGGAGAGTTAACAACATGAATTCCATGTTCTCTCATAATTTTCTTTTTAGCTTGTGCAGTATCATCACTTCCGCCAACGATAGCTCCAGCATGCCCCATTGTACGTCCAGCAGGTGCTGTCTCTCCAGCGATAAATCCTATAATAGGCTTTTTACTTCCACTTTCTTTGTACCATTTTGCAGCATCAGCTTCTAATTGACCACCAATCTCACCAATCATTACAACACATTCAGTTTCAGGATCGTTAATTAATAATTCTACTGCTTCTTTAGTAGTTGTTCCAATTATTGGATCACCACCAATACCAATTGCAGTTGTAATTCCCAATCCTTGTTTTACCACTTGATCAGCAGCTTCATACGTTAATGTACCTGATTTAGAAACGATTCCAATTGTACCTTTTTTGAATACAAAACCTGGCATAATTCCAACTTTAGCTTCACCTGGAGTGATCACTCCTGGGCAGTTAGGTCCAACCAATCGACAATCCTTATCTTTAATATAATTTGATGCTTTAATCATATCTGCAACCGGAATACCTTCAGTAATTGTAATAATTACTTTAATTCCAGCTTCAGCAGCTTCCATAATTGCATCTGCAGCAAACGCAGGAGGAACAAAAATAATAGAAGTATCAGCAGCCACTTTTTCAACAGCTTCAGCTACGGTATTAAAAACAGGCTTATCTAAATGTGTTTGACCACCTTTTCCTGGTGTAACTCCACCAACTACTTGGGTTCCGTAATCAATCATTTGACCAGCATGAAAAGTTCCTTCTCCACCTGTAAAACCTTGAACAATTATTTTTGAATCTTTGTTTACTAAAACACTCATTTTTTATAGAATTATTATACGATTATTTCGAGTGCAAATATACCTTTTTTAACAATAAAAAAGTAGAAATTATACTTTAACCTTATGATAAGATTCTGTAGTATCATCTAAATCGGTTACTGGCTGACTAACTTGATAACCACGATACATTTTGCCATCTTTAATTTCCCAAATTGCAATGAAATGTGAAATTCCTAATTCTTCTTCAGGGTTTTCAATGGTTCGAATGTAGTACTTGTAACGAATTGTAACATGATCATCATCTTCAAGTAAATGACTTATTTCAATTCTTAAATCATAGTAAGTGCGTTTTATTTCAGAAAAGAAATCAATAATATCTTCATAGTTCATGATAGTTAAGCCATCAGAACTATTCCAAATTAGTACTAAGTCTTTATGAAAATATTTAGTAAGGACTGTATTGTCATTCAGAATATCTGAACTAAAAAACTTTGCAACTATTTGTTTTGCTGACATTTATATATTTTTTAATTTCTTAAGTATTTCAGGAATCTTTTTGATATAAGCCATTTCCTTGAATTGACTTCTTGCCTCTTGTGCAGGAGAACCAAAATAAGTTTTACCTTCTTCTGTATCCTGTCCTAATCCAGATTGTGCATAAATCACTGTGCCTTTTGCTATAGTCAATCCACTTTTTACACCAACTTGCCCCCAAAGCGTAACATTATCCTCTACTACAACGCATCCTGCAATACCCGTTTGAGATGCGATTAAACATTTTTTTCCAATTATAGTATCGTGCCCTATTTGTATTTGATTGTCCAATTTAGAGCCTTCACCGATTGTTGTATCACCAGTAACTCCTCTATCGATTGTACATAGTGCTCCTAGATCTACATTGTCTTCAATTATAACTCGTCCACCAGATTTTAACTGATCGTAACCTTCAGGTCTGTTTTTGTAATAAAAAGCACTAGCACCTAAAATTGTTCCAGCATGAATGGTAACATTATCTCCAATAATGGCATCATCATAAATACATACATTAGAATGTATTACACAGTCATCACCAATTTTCACATTATTACCTACAAAAACATTAGGCTGTATAACAGTATTTACGCCTATTACAGCACTTTCAGAAATCATTGTATTAGAAGCAACGAAAGGGTTGAAATGATTTGTAAGTGTATTGAAATCTCTAAAAGGATCATCAGAAATTAATAAAGCCTTTCCTTCTGGGCATGCTACTTCCTTATTAATAAGAACAATAGTAGCTTTAGATTCTAATGCTTTATCGTAATATTTTGGATGATCAACAAAAACGATATCGCCAGGTTCTACAACATGAATTTCATTCATTCCAAAAACAGGAAAGTTAGCATCACCTACATAATCACAATTCAGAATTCTTGCAATTTTCTCTAATGTTTGTGGAACTGAATATTTCATACCCTACTAATTTCTTATTTACCAAATATAAAAAATCCTGCTAAAAGCAGGACTTAAAATTTTATTCTTTCACTCTTTCTTGATAATTACCTTTTTCAGTATCAACTCGAATTTTATCTCCTTCATTTATAAAGAGCGGAACATTGATTGTTGCACCAGTTTCTACAGTAGCTGGTTTAGTTGCATTTGTAGCAGTATTACCTTTTACAC
>JAHRWC010000251.1 GCA_019090365.1 Flavobacteriaceae bacterium | reverse complement strand
TTTGCATTTATATCAGAATGGAAAATTAATAAATACTAAAACAAGAAACCTTATAGTTGAGGATGATGTTGAACAAACAAATGATGAGAAAAATTATAATGTAACTTTAGTTGAAGGAGAAAATGAATTTGTAGCAATCGCTGTAAATTCACAAAACACAGAAAGTATGCCTCAGAGTATTCGCGTGCTTTATACGTCGAGTTCACAAACATTAATTAAGCCGCAAGGTATTCAGGCGCATTTGCTCATTGTTGGAATTGATGAATATTTAAACCCAAAGTATAATTTAAATTATGCGGTAGCTGATGCTTCTGGATTTCAAGAAAGTCTTCAAAAAGGATTGCAAGAAATTACTTCAAAAACTCATGTTTATTTCATAAAAGATAAAGAAGCGGTGCGTGAAACAATATTTAAAAAGTTTCAAGAAATAGCCGAAGTAGCAAATCCTCAAGATATATTTATATTTTATTATGCTGGACATGGAGTTATGAGTTTAGATGAAGAGGAAGAGTTTTACATTGTTCCTACTGATGTTACACAACTTTATGGAGATAGTGGAGGTTTAAAGCAAAAAGGAATTTCAGCTAATGAATTAAAACAAATTGCTGCAGGAATCCCAGCTCAAAAACAGTTGTATATTCTAGATGCTTGTCAGAGTGCTGGAGCTTTAGACGCAGTAGCGTCAAGAGGCTTTGCTGAAGAAAAAGCCATTGCTCAATTAGCAAGAAGTACAGGAACGCATTGGTTAACAGCTTCTGGAAGTAAACAATACGCAACCGAATTTGATGAATTAGGTCATGGAGTATTTACCTATGCGTTGTTAGAAGCACTGTCTGGAAAAGCAGATAGTGGGGATAATAGAATTACCGTAAATGAAATAAAAGCATATTTAGAAACTCGTGTTCCTGAAATTTCTGAAAAATATAAAGGAAGCCCACAATACCCTTCTAGTTTTGGATTTGGACAAGATTTTCCAGTGAGTGTTTATAAGTAGTGTGGCTTTTATAGTATCACTTATTCTGTTCTTAGGAATCAGAATAGGTGATACAAATATTTTTAGGTTCTGTAAAAAACTTAAGGGCTTCAAATCCACCTTCACGCCCTACACCACTATTTTTTACACCTCCAAAAGGAGTTCTTAGATCTCTGTTTAACCAAGTATTTACCCATACAATCCCTGATTCTATTTTTTTAGAAATTCGCATCGTACGATCTAAATTTTGAGTCCAAAGCGTAGCTGATAAACCATACACAACTCCATTAGCCATATTTATAGCTTCCTCTTCGGTATCAAAAGGCATTAAAGTAACAACAGGGCCAAATATTTCTTCTTGATTCACTCTACATTGATCATCAAAAACTTCAATAACAGTAGGCTCTAGGTAATAACCATTTTCAGACCCTTCTACTAAAACTGGGTTTCCTCCAGTGAGTATTTTTCCGCCTTCTTCTTTTGCTATTTCAATATAGGATTGCACTTTTTCTAGATGAGGTTTTGAAACCAATGCACCAATATTGGTGTCATCATCAAATGGATTTCCAACTTTTAATTGTGAAACTTTAGCAACAAAATCTCTTTTGAATTTCTCAAAAATAGATCTTTCAACAAATATTCGACTTCCACATAAACATATCTGACCTTGATTTGCAAAAGATGATTTTAAAGTTACTGCTAACATCTTTTCATAATTACAATCTGCAAAAATGAGGTTTGGGTTTTTACCACCTAATTCTAAAGAAAGTTTTTTAAACATTGGAGCTGCTGTTCTTGCAATATGTTCTCCAGTAGTTGTTCCTCCAGTAAATGAGATAGCTTTAATATTTTTATGCGCTACAATTGCTTGTCCAGCAGATGGTCCTGTTCCATGAACAATGTTTAAAACACCATTAGGTAAACCAGCTTTTGTGCAAATTTCACCTAGCATAAAAGCAGTCATTGGAGTAACTTCACTAGGTTTTGCAACCACAGTATTTCCTGCAGCTATCGCAGGAGCAATTTTCCAAGTAAATAAATACAAAGGAAGATTCCATGGTGAGATGCAACCAACGACACCTATAGGTTGCCGAAGGGTGAAATTCATGGTATTTAATCCTACACTTTCATGAGCTTCACTTGCAAATTGAGTAATAGCATTGGCAAAAAATCTAAAATTACTTGAGGCTCTAGGGATATCGACAGCTTTTGCTAAACTTAAAGGCTTTCCATTATCCAAGGCTTCAGCATAGGCTAGTTCTTCTAAGTTTTCTTCAATTAAAGTTGCAATACGAAGCATGATTTTACTGCGTTCGTCTATCGTTGTATTAGACCATATAGGAAATGCTTTTTTGGCAGCTTCATATGCTTTTTCTACATCTTGTTCGTTTGCGTTCGCTATTTGAGAATACACTTCTCCATTGGAAGGATTGTAATTGTCAATCCAAGTTTCAGAAATAGGTTCACAATAAGAACCATTTATATAATTGAGGATTTTTTTCATCTTACTTTGGCTTATACGCCATGGCTTTTATTTCCACAACTAAATTGGGGTGAGGTAATTGATGAACGGCAACAGTGGTCCTAGTAGGCCCTGTAGCTTTATCGAAAAACGTTGCGTACACTTGGTTATAGCCAGCAAAGTCATTCATGTTAACTAAAAAAGTAGTAACATCAACAACATCAGCCATTGTAGCTCCTTCAGTAGCTAAGAAGTCTTGAATGTTTTCTAACACCGCTTGGGTTTGTTCTTTTATATCTAAACGCATACTTCCCATTTCATCTACTTGATGAACACCAGCAAATGTGTTATCTGCTTTTCTTGAACTTGTTCCAGAAATAAATATAAAATCTCCCACACGTTTTACATGTGGATATGCACCTCTTGGTGTTGCTTTTCCTTCAACTAATGTACTTTTCATAATTTCAGTTTATAAATTTTTAACTACGGCATCGTCATGTAAAACTTCTTTAGTTTCTTGTTGGACCAAATCAAGTTTTTCTTTTAAAGTCATTGTATCATTTAATTTTCCATCATCCAATAAATTTAGAATCGCTTTATCTTGGGCTCTTCCTCTTTTCATTGCTTTGGAATACGGTATGTTTTCATTGAAAGTTACTAATGAATATTTCGAACTATACTCAGAAGGAAAGTTTTCTTCAAAAGCTATTTCAAGTTTTCTTTTTTGCTGAAATAAAGGATTTGCAGTATGTTCTTTCATTTCATGGAAATTATCAATTGCCAAATCAGCAATTGCATCTGCATCTTTTTTGCGAATGTTTTCATACGCTTTGAAAATATGTTTCCAAGTAGTATTTCCTTTTGATAAGTCTTCCTCAAACTGATTCAAAACTTCGTCAAAAACAACTACATCTTCAAATGAAGCATTCATTCCCTGTCCGTAGAAAGGAACGATTGCATGAGCTGCATCACCCATTAATAATGTACTTCCGTAGGTATTCCAAGGAGAACATTTTACAGTTCCTAAAAACCCAGTTGGATTTTCGAAAAATTCTTCAGCTAAATTCGGCATTAATGCTATAGCATCAGGAAATTCAGCGTTAAAATATTCATTTACCTTTTCAGGCGTTGTTAATGTTTCAAAGCAGTAATCACTATTCTCGTAAGGTAAAAATAATGTCACTGTAAAACTTCCATCTAAATTTGGAAGAGCAATCAGCATATCTTTTCCTCTAGGCCAGATATGTAATGCATTATTGGCTGTTCTAAATCCTCCATCTTCTGATGGCGGAATAGTTAATTCTTTATAACCGTGAGTTAGCCAATCGATTGAAAAACTAAACAAAAAGTTATGATCTTGAAACATGCTATTTCTAACAGCAGATCCAGAACCATCAGTTCCAAAGATAACATCTGCTTCAATAGTTGATTCTTCTCCTGAATTATATTCTTTAAAATTAGCTTTACTATTTTTTAAATCAATATTGGTGCAAGCCTGATTAAAAACAAAAGTCACATTTGATAATTTTTCAGCTGCATCTAATAAAATCATGTTCAATCCTGGGCGAGAAATTGAATTAATATATTCATTACTTCTCCCACTATAATTACTCATAAAAGTATTTCCTTCCTTGTCATGAATCATTCTTCCTAACATAGGAAGGCATAATTCGTTGACTTCATTTTCAAGCCCAACCATCTTCATGGCTTTTGCTCCTCTGTCAGAAAATGCAAGGTTGATAGAACGTCCAGCATCCATTTCAACTTTTCTTAAATCGGGCCTTTTTTCGATTAAGGTTACATTATATCCTCTTTGTCCAAGACGTAATGCTAGAAGGCTTCCACAAAGTCCAGCACCGATAATAAGTATGTTTTGTTTTTGACTCATAATTAATTTAAAACTTTTTTCAAACGTTCAACAAAATGAAATACATCTTCAAAACTATTATACAATGGAGCTGGTGCAATACGAATTACATCAGGTTCTCTCCAGTCACTAATCACGCCCGCTTTTGTTAATTGTGTATGCAAGCTTTTGTCTGCACTTTTTACTTGTATTGAAAGTTGACAACCTCTTTCATCAGGATTACTAGGTGTAATAATATTGATGCGTTCGTCATTTAATTCGTTTACTAGAAATTCTAGATATCCAGTTAATTTTACTGCTTTCTTTCTAATATTGTCAAAACCAGCTTCTTCAAATACATCTAGAGACGCTCGTATTGCTGCCATAGATAGTATAGATGGATTGCTTAATTGCCAGCCTTCAGCTCCAACTAAAGCATCAAAATCGTGGCGCATGTTAAAACGAGTTTGTTTATTATGTCCCCACCATCCTGTAAACCTTTTTAATTCAGGATTGCTTTCATGACGCTCATGAACAAAACAACCGCCTAAACTACCTGGACCACTATTTAAATATTTATAGGTACACCAAACGGCAAAATCGGCATTAACATCATGTAGATTTGGCTGTATGTTTCCTGCTCCATGTGCTAAATCGAAACCAACAATTGCTCCGTGTTGATGTCCTAGTTTTGTTATTTTTTCTAACGGAAATGATTGTCCGCTATAATAATTGGTGCTTCCAATCATAAGTAAGGTAATTTCATCCCCTTGTTCTTCCATGATTTTTTCAAGGTCTTCAAATCGACATAATTCTTCACCTTCTCTAGGTTTCCATAAAATAAGTCCGTCTTTAGGATCGAAACCATGAAAGTTTATCTGACTTTCAACTGCATATTTATCTGAAGGAAAGGCATCGCTTTCAATTACAATTTTATATTTTGTTTTTGTAGGCTGATAAAATGAAACCATCATAAAATGAAGGTTAGCTGTGAGGCTGTTCATAATAACAACTTCACTAGGTTTTGCGCCCACAATTTTTGCCATACTTTTAGTTAAAAACTCATGATAAGGTAGCCATGGGTTTTTAGCATCTGTATGACCTTCAACACCATATTTTGACCAATCGCTTAGTTCTTGTTGTATGTATTCTGAAGTTTTTTTAGGTTGTAATCCTAAAGAATTTCCACATAGATAGATTAGCTTTTCTCCATTTTCACCTGTTGGAAAAAGAAATTCATTTCTAAAAGAATGAAGTGGATCTTGTTGATCTTGACTTTGTGCGTAAGCTAAAGAGTTTATATACATGTAATCGGAAAGTTTTTGACTTCAAACAAAAATAAGAATAATAAATTGATACGATTTAATTGAACTTGTTTTATTATTTCACTTTGATTTTGGTAAAATAAATTTTTAAACTTTCATCATCTGTTACATGATCTTTAGCGATATTAAGACCATTATAAAGTTCGTGATTTTCCCATGAAGAAGTTAAGGATGGAACAGGGTTGTTTTTTTGCCTAAAAACCCATTCTTTTATGAGGTAATCCTCATTGAAATAAAAATCATATGCATCTCCAGGTGTATAACCGCCTTCATCTTTATACACAATTGTAAGTTTATTTAATCTATCTTTTGAAATAGGTGCTATGCTGTTTTTTTCTTCAGAAAAAGTATAATTTTTCTTATCCCAAACCAAATTTAAAGGAGCAAGCAACCAATACTTGTCATTAACAAATTTAGCATCTATAGGAGTAATAAGTGAATCTAATTTTGTTTGTGAATATTGAATGGTATCTTTTTCATCTGTGAATTTTATGATATCACTTTTAGGTTTCCAAACCCATGAACGTTCCATATGAAAATCGGTTCGATCTACATTAAACGTAAAATGAATCTCATTGATATCTTGCCAAGAATCCAATCCATTTGCATTTGCAATTTTTTGTGGAGTAGAAAGATTTTCTATTACTTCAGATGCATCATCTTTTTTATCTACGGATTTATTTGTTTTCGAATTATTACAACTAACAAGCAATAAAAAACATAAGGAAAGGACTGTGAAATATTTCATATAAATGGTTTAATAAACAAAACGAGTTTTATTATTTTAGAATAATGTATTCAGTAAAAATAAACAATCTATTTTTTTCTCTTATAGATTTATGATTTGAATTATATTTATTAAAAATTTAATTGATGGAATTTCACAAAGAATTTAATACCAACAGAGAAACTTGGAATAAAAAAGTAGCCGTTCATGCAGCGAGTGAATTTTATAGTATGGATCGTTTTAAAAAGGGTGACTCTTCTTTACACACTTATGAATTAGAAGCTTTGGGAGATGTGAAAGGAAAATCTTTACTTCATTTACAATGTCATTTTGGACAGGATACGTTGAGTTGGAGTAGGATGGGAGCGAAATGCACAGGAATTGATATTTCAGAAAAAGGGATTAAGTTGGCAAAAGAATTAAACGAGGAATTAAAACTTGATGCTTCTTTTGTTTGTTGTAATGTTTTAGATACATCAAAACATATTACAGAGAAATTTGATGTTGTCTTTACAAGTTATGGTGTCATTGGATGGTTGCCCGATTTACAACCTTGGGCTAAAATGATAGCTGAACGATTGAAGCCAGGTGGAACTTTTTATATTGTTGAATTTCATCCTATAGTTTGGATGTTTGATTATACTGTGAATCCACCTAAATTACGCTATGGTTACCATCAAAAAGAAGTTATTTTTGAAGAATATACAGGAACATATGCTGAGCCAAATTCAGAAATGGTTTCAAAAGAATTTGGATGGAATCACAGCTTAGGTGAAATAGTTAATGTTCTTGTTAATGAAGGTTTAGAAATAGAGTTTTTAAATGAACATGATGCTTCACCATATAATATTTTTCCAGATTTAGAACAACAATTAAATGGCTATTTCGAATTGCCTAAAAAATTATTCCCATTATTATTTGAAATAAAAGCAACAAAAAAGTAGCGTTTTAATGTTCTAAATTTTCTTTCAATAATTCAGGAAATTTATTTTTGAAACGATTCAGTCTTGGTATTGAAATTCGTTGAATATAAGGATGATTAGGATGTAGTTTTTCATAATCTTGATGATAGTCTTCAGCTAACCAAAATTTTTGAAAAGGTAATATTTGTGCCGCAACTTTCCCTTTTCCATATTTAGACTCTAATGTCTTTACCTTTTCTTTAATTATTTTTTTCTGTTCTTTATTCTGATAAAAAATTATAGAACGATATTGAGATCCATTGTCGGGACCTTGACCATTCACTTGCGCTACATTTTGAGAACCAAAATATACATCCACTAATTGACTGAAGCTGATTATTGAAGGGTCGTAGATAATTTCAACAGCTTCGGCATGTCCTGTCAACCCAGTGTTGCTTAGTTCGTACGTTGGGTTGTCTGTATGTCCGCCGCTATAACCTGAAATCGATTCTTGTACACCATTTACACTTTCATATACAGCTTCAACACACCAAAAACAACCACTTGCAAAATATGCACGTTCAAATCCGTCTTGACTTACTACAATCTCAGGTGATTGTTCTTGTTGAACTTTTGCTTCTATTTCTTTGTTTTTCTTGTTTGAAGAATGACAAGCACTTTGAATTATAAAGAGAGAAGCAACAAATAGCAAGATTGAATATTTTTTCATGGTATATATTTTTTGAATCAGTCGACAATCTTTTTTATTCCTTTCTGAAAGATATAAAAAAAGCCTTTACAATTTGTAAAGGCTTTAAATATAAGGTTTAAATGAAATTATATTTTTTTAAATAATTTTTCCATTTTTTCTTTTTCTTCATTTGCTAATTCAAGGTCAATTAAAATTCGACCACTATGCTCATCTGTAATAATTTTTTTACGATTAGCAATCTCTACTTGAATTTGTGGAGGAATGATAAAGAAAGACCCACCAGAAGCACCACGTTCAACCGGTACAACTGCAAGACCATTTTTTACATTTGTGCGAATACGTTTGTAAGCACTAATAAGACGGTCTTCAATTTTCTTTTCAAAAGATTCAGACTTTTTAAATAAAGCTTCTTCTTCTTTTTCAGTTTCAGCTAAAATTTCATCAAGCTCGCTACGTTTGTGTTTTAAATGATCTTCACGTCCTTTTAAACGATCTTTAGTTTCATTTATAACTTCTTTCTTTTGTTCGATACTAGCTTTAAATTCTTTAATGTGTTTTTCATTCAATTGGATTTCTAATTCTTGAAATTCAATCTCCTTACTTAAAGAATTGTATTCACGGTTATTACGAACATTGTCTTGTTGCTTCGTGTATTTCTTGATAAGATTTTTTGCTTCTTCAATCTCGTTTTTCTTGTTAGCGATATCATTTTCGATAACTTCAAGACCTTCAGTAAGTTTTTCTAGACGTGTGTTCATTCCAACAACTTCATCTTCTAAATCTTCTACTTCTAATGGAAGTTCACCACGTACGCTTCTAATTTCATCAATTCGTGAATCGATTAATTGTAAATCATACAATGCTCTTAACTTCTCTTCTACAGTTGTTTCAGTTTTTTTTGCCATATTCTAATAATAGATAATAGGATTGGTGTTTATTTGTGATAAAACGACTGCAAAATTACTAATTTTTTTGTTAAGGAAAGAAACTAAAAGCTCTTTTGTGAACTGTTCGCTTTCAAAATGGCCAATATCTGCTAAAATTATGTCATTTTCAGCTTTAAAAAAGTCATGGTACTTTAAATCGGCACTTATAAATATATCAGCGCCAGCTCTTTTGGCAGCTTCGATTGCAAAACTTCCACTGCCGCCCAATACTGCAACTTTCTCAATCGGTTTATTTAAAAGCTTGGTATGACGAATACAATCTGTTTTCATCGTATTTTTTAAGAATTTTAGGAATAATACATCATCTTGTGCATTTTCAAGACTTCCAATCATGCCCATTCCAAGATGTTGGTTGGTATTTTCTAATGAAGTAACTTCATAGGCTACTTCTTCATATGGATGTGATTTAAATAAGGCTTTTAAAATAGAATTTTTGTTATGTTTCTGAAAAGTAACTCCAATTTGTACTTCTTCCTCATGATGAATCTCTCCTTTTGTACCGACTGTTGGATTTGATTCTTCATTACCCATATAACTCCCTGTACCTTCAATATTAAAGCTACATTTTGAATAGTTTCCTATATTTCCAGCTCCAGCTTTAAATAATGCTTCACGAACATGATTTGCATTAGAAAGTGGAACATAAGTGGTTAGTTTGAAAATCGTTTTGCTCTTAGGAATGAGTATTTCTCTGTTTCTCAATCCTAATTTTTCACAAATCATTGCATTTACGCCATTCCAAGAATTATCCAGAGCTGTATGCATTGAAAAAATGGCAATATCATTTTTTATTGCTTTTAAAATAACTCGCTCCACATAGGTTTTTCCTGTTATCTTTTTTAATCCTGAAAAAACAATTGGATGAAAACTTACGATCACGTTACAATTCATAGTAATAGCTTCATCGACAACGCTTTCAAGAGTATCAAGAGTAACAAGAACTCCAGAGATATTAGTGTCTTTGTCTCCCACTAAAAGTCCTGTATTATCAAAATCTTCACTATAAGCAAGTGGGGATAATTCTTCTAAAATATGTATAAGCTCATAAATCTTCATAATTTCGATTTTACGGTAAAGATAAAAAGTATATTTTCGTTATATGAAAATTCTTCGGAAAATCCTTTTTCCATTTTCCATTTTATATGGATGGATTACTGCAATTCGTAACTTCATGTTTGATAATGGATGGTTAGAAAGCAGGTCGTATGATATTCCTATTATTTGTGTTGGGAACTTATCTACGGGCGGAACTGGTAAATCTCCTATGATTGAATTTTTATTAGATTTTTTACAAAAAGAATATCAAGTAGCCGTTTTAAGTCGAGGTTATAAGCGTAAATCTAAAGGTTATAAAGAAGTGCTTTTTGAAAGTACTGCTGAAGAAGTTGGAGATGAGCCTTTACAGTTTAAACAGAATTTCCCAAATTGTACTGTTGCAGTATGTGCTGACAGAAGAGAAGGTATTGAGAAGTTAAAACGTAAAGCTGAAATAGTTTTATTAGATGATGCTTTTCAACATAGAAAAGTAAAAGCTTCGACAAATATATTGTTGACTACATTTAATGACTTGTATATAAAAGATTACATGCTTCCAACAGGTAATTTGCGTGAGTATAGAAAAGGAGCATATAGAGCCGATTTTATTGTGGTAACAAAATGCCCAGATAAAGTGGCATATTCAAAGTTGCAAGAAATTCAGTTTAATTTAAAACTAAAGCCACATCAGCGTATATATTTTTCAAAAATAGGATATGATGAATCAATATTTGGTGTGACTGAAACCAATACAATTTCTTATTTAAAAGATAAATTTTTTACGTTGGTAACTGGAATAGCAAATCCAAAACCATTAGTTGATTATCTTAATAGTCATTCTTTCAATTTTGAACATGATAAATATGCTGATCATCATAATTTCACAGATAATGAAATTAGTAAGTTAAAAGAGAAAGAAATAATCTTGACAACCGAAAAAGACTTTGTACGGCTTCAGCCAAAGTTGAATAAATTTGCCATTTACTACTTGCCTATTAAAACGGTAATTTTAAATGAGCAAGAAGAGTTTTTTAAAAATGCTTTATTAGAAAGTATAAGAAATTAATTGTTTATTGGAAGCTTACTACTTTTTAAAGTACGGTATATTTTTTCAAAGAAATCTTCAGGTTTAAATGGTTTTGGAATGATCTCATTAAATCCTGCTTTGTAGAAATCATCTAGATTTTCATCAATCGTAACAGCCGTTAACGCAATAATAGGAATTTGTTTATTAAATTCTCTGATACGTTGAGTCGCTTCTATACCACTTATTCCTGGCATATGAATATCCATTAAGATAACTTCAAAATTATTTTCTTTAACCAATTTAATTGCATCCATTCCATTGTCTGCAACTTGACATTTCATTTTATTCTTTTCAAGAATTTTCTTGGTAATCATTTGGTTAATTTTGTTGTCTTCAACCACTAAAATAGATACATTTTCAAGTGCAACATAGTCAATATCATAAATGATATTTTTTGGATTACTATCTTCATCTTGAACTTCTGAAACATCTAAAGAAATATCAAACCAAAACTTTGAACCTTGACCTAATTGACTTTCTAAATGAATCTTACTATTCATTAACTCTAATAAGTTTTTTACAATAGAAAGCCCTAATCCTGAACCTCCAAACTTCCTGTTAATTTGCAATGAACCTTGTGAAAAAGTTTCGAATATACTTTTTTGTTTTTTCTTAGAAATCCCTACACCATTGTCTTCAATTTCAATATGAAGTTTAACGTTTTTACTGTTCTGTTCTAATTTTTGAACACGAACATTTACTGCACCATTTTGAGTGAATTTAACAGAATTACCAATTAAGTTTATAAGAATTTGAGAAAGCTTTAAAGGATCACCAACAAGTTTTTCGGGGATGGTGTCATCATATTCTAATTGTAAAGTATTTTTTCTGTCTTCAGCGGTCCTGTTAAGTGCAACTAAAACATCATTAATTCGTTTCTTTAAACTAAAACCAGTTTTTTCAACTTCAACCTTATTGGCTTCTAATTTATTTAAATCTAATATGTTATTTATTAAAGAAAGTAAATATTCTCCAGAAAATTTTAATGAATTTAAGTGTTCCTTTTGAGTGGGTTTCGGATCTTCTTCTAATAATAAATGAGTTAAACCAGTTACAGCATATAAAGGAGTTCTTAACTCGTGTGTAATTGTAGAAAGGAATTGTGCTTTTGCTAATGAGGCTCTTTCTGCTTTCTCTTTAGATAAGGTAAGTTCTACAGTTCTATCTTTTAATAAATCATTTGCTTTTGCACGTAGATTATTATTTTTAAATAGGGAAAGAGCAAGTAATGAAAGAATAATAATTAAAGCAATACTTAGTCCTGTTGTGGTTTTACCAAGGTTAATCGATTTTTGTTGCTTTTCAATATCATCTTGTTGATTCGCAATAATTTCATTTAAATCGCCCACTTTTGATTCTTCTTCAACACTTTTTGAAATAGTACTTAAATAGATATGATGTAAAGAATCATTTTTCTTTGTGAATAATTTTAATAGGTTTTCAGCAACTTCGTTCTGATTTTCTCTTAATGCTATTTGAGAGCTGTCTCTTATACACATCTGACGCTGCCGACGACTAGTCGAG
>JAHRWC010000250.1 GCA_019090365.1 Flavobacteriaceae bacterium | reverse complement strand
TCTATATGTTGAGAATTTCCTTATGGAATACTTATGGTTCTGAAAGTTTGATATTCAACGGATCAGAAGTAACTTATAAAGTTGATTATGGTTGGTTTAAAGATGCTGTTAAAAAAGAAAAAATAAATCCTCTAAATTTTTCAATAAAGCCTGTTGGTTATGAAGAGGATAATAAAGGTGTATTAATTATCGGCTCAGACGACACTAGAATTGATTGTGAAACTAAAATGCCTATTTCTGAAATTGAGGAGTTAATTAAAAAAATAAAAAGTAGATAACAACGTATAACTAAAATGACTAGCTTAATTGGTATATTTTAATGTGTCCTATAAAAAAATAGTATATTTATCTGACTGATAATTAATAAGCTTGAAATAAATTAAATATGATTAAAAATACTATTGTACTGTTCTTAATATTCCTAAGTTTTAACGCATACAGTCAATATGGTGTGATAGAAATGAAAAACGGCGAACAATTTGTAATGGAAAGTCCAGACCTTAACATTGAAAAAGATCAACTTAGATACTTTAAGGAGAAATGGAAAAGAAAAACTTCTGTTATGGGTATTGGAGCTAAAAAACTAAAACAGGAATATCTTGATAAATCTAGACTTATCAATATTGATGAAATTAAAAAAATTCATGTTCAAGGTGAATTGCTTGTCGGTAGTAAATCAATATTAAAATTCATCGGCATTAGATACATAAAAATAAAACGTAATTACCAAGAGTTTTATGTGATAGAAGACGGTGAATGCAAATTACTTGTTAAACCTGAAAGTGGAAATGCATGGTATTCATATTATGTTCAAACAGGAAATGAGGAGCCGTTTCAATTGCACAGAGCTGGAACCGGTTTAGGTGCTAAATTCAGGAAACGATCAAAGAAATACTTTGCAGATTGTGAACCAGCGATGGAATATATTCACAATGATTTAAAAAGATCAACACTTCCAAATCTGATTGCAATTTATAATGAAAATTGCGTAAATTAAATAGTAGAAAATGAAATTATTCAAAATTATAATATTCAATTTAATCTTTATTGGTGGTATTAATGTTACTGCTCAAACTGAAAACAGTTCTTCTGAAATTGAACAAATTACAGAAACATTAATGAATTATATCGACGGAACTGGTAATGGAGAACCTGAAAAATTGCGAAAAGCATTTCATCCAGATTTTAACCTTTATACTGTAACGAGTGAGGATAGTTTAAGGATTCGTTCAGGAGAGAAATATGTTTCTAATGTAAAAGAAGGAAAAAAATCAAATCGGATAGGTAGAATTATTTCAATAGATTACGAAAAAGATGCTGCAATAGCTAAAGCTGAAATTGTAATTCCAAATTGGAGGATCTTTACTGATTATTTTTTGTTATTAAAATATGAAGGATCATGGAAAATAGTGCATAAAAGCTACACTTGGAGAGCATATCCTAATAATGAAAAAAATGATTAATTAATTTATGATTAAATCGATTGAAGTAACAGATTTTGAAGGCAATACAACAAACCTGCTTTCAAAATATAAAAACACACCTTTGCTTCTACTCTTTTATAACAATAGCTGTTTAGGCTGTACAGGTAGAGCGATTCCTTTAGCATATGAATTTCAACAACAATATAGTTTTGTTCAAGTAATTGGTATTCATAGCAACTTTAATGCAAACCACATTTCTGAAGATGATATTAAAAGTATTTTTACTACTAAGGAAATTCCTTTTCCAATTTATATAGATGAAAACCATAAAGAATATGATTCTTTTAAAAGTGAAGGAACTCCACAATGGATTTTAATAACAAAGACAGGTAAACTATTTAAATCTATTTTTGGATCACAATTAGGCGCTCAAAATAGGTTATATTACGCATTAGAATCTCTTAAAAATGAATAACATATTTATGAATAAAACATGTATCTCTTTTATTATCCTTATTAATTTTCTACTTATAGTAAGCTGTAACCAAACTAAAGAAAATTCTAAATCACTAGAGCAATTAGAATGGAAAAAAGAAGGGCAAGTACTTAAAACAATAGAAAATATTCATTTTAGTTTTCCCGATCAAGGATTTGCTTTTTCAAACAAAGAAGATTTAATCAAACAATGTTTAGAGTCTTTAAAAAACAATAAAAAGTTAATTGGTTTAAAAGAATTTAACGATAGTATCTACATTCGATTTTTAGCTTCTAGAAAAGATATGTTTCCTCTAACTGCAACAAAGGCTAGCGGAATAGCATATCCTCATATTAATACTCTATATGTGGTTGCAAATGAAAACCAAAACCCTCCTATTATTCACGAATTAATGCATTTAATTATTATGCTGAAATGGGGCAATCCTACCGATTCTTCCACTTGGATGAATGAAGGTATAGGCACCTATGCAGAAAATAATTGTAATGGAAACAATGTTGCTGAAATCTATCGCTACTTTTTAGAACACAATAAATTAATTTCATTAAACCTGTTAAGTTCAGACTTTTACAAGCAACCTGAAATGATTGGATATCATCAATCTGCTTATATTGTAGAATATCTTTTGTCTAATTATTCGATTGAACAATTTAAAAGGCTGTGGACTGAAGGATTTGAAAACTTTGAAGAAATTTATGCGATCCCTTTTTCAGAAGTAAAAGGGAATTTTGAAAAAGAGTTAATTGAAAAATATCCAATAGCTCCAAAAATAGATTTTGAAAAATTCAGCCAAGGTTGTGATTAATCTTATTTAAATCTTCTTTAATTTCATTAATACAAACAATAATACAATTGGAACAGCCAATAAAATAACAATCCATAATTGTGTTTGTAATAATCCTGGAGCAAATAAAATTGTCATTACATAACCCGCAATAGCGCCACCAAAATGGGCATCATGGCCAATGTTGCCTAAACTTTTTTTCATTCCGTAGATAGAAAAAAGAAGGTATAAAATCCCGAAGATCCATGCAGGTATTGCAATTGGAATAAAAAACAAATACAAGCCCATATTAGGATAAAAAAGAATTGCTGAGTATAATATTCCCGT
>JAHRWC010000249.1 GCA_019090365.1 Flavobacteriaceae bacterium | reverse complement strand
GGGATGTAAATTGTCGACAACATATTAAACAACGATTTACTGCTGAAGAAATAAATAAAACTATATCACAAAAAAATGAGTACATAGCAAAGTTAAAAAAGGAGATTAATAAACTGAAGGAGATCATTTAATTATAAAAAAAATACAATGACTATACAAGAAACTTATAACCGTATTGAACATTTAAAAGCTGGTTCATATAGTAAATCTGATATAAAGATTTATGAAGAATTTTTAATAATTCTAAAAAACCTTAAGAATAGAGATTTTCTAAAAGAAGAAACAGAAGCATTAGAAGCTAAATTAAGTAGTTTGAATTTAGAATCTAATAGTCAAAATAGTAAAAAACACTATAAGAAAGCACTTGATGAATTTAAGAGTTTTTTAAATAAAACATTTTCTTTAGTTACAAAGAATTATTACACCAATTTATATTTATCACTTGGAGCTGGTCTTGGTGTTATTTCAGGAATTATTATTGGAGAACGTTTTGAGAAGTCTTTAGGGATTGCCTTAGGAATTGGCGTTGGAATGTTAATTGGCTTACCTAGGCAGATCTAAAGATGCTAAAGCCATGTCTGAAGGTAGAACAATATTATAAAAATAGAATCAGTTTATTTCTTAGTTTTTACTGAAGACTTCCTTACCAACATTCGTTTAATTTCGTTAAGTTTCATTAATGCTTCTACTGGAGTTAAGGTATCTATATCGATTTCCAATATTTCTTCACGTAGATTTTCTAATAAAGGATCATCTAATTTGAAAAAACTTAGCTGCATTTCATCTTGAGCCAAATCCTTCATTTCTTTGGTTAATTTCTCTGAAGAATGAGACTTTTCAAGCCGCTTTAAAATTTTATGTGCCCTCTGTAACACTTGTTGTGGCATTCCAGCCATTTTAGCCACATGAATTCCAAAACTATGGTGCGAACCTCCTGGAACTAACTTCCGTAGAAAAAGCACATTATCTTTTAATTCTTTTACTGAAACATTGTAGTTTTTAATTCGATCAAATGTTTCAGTCATTTCGTTTAATTCATGATAATGTGTAGCAAATAATGTTTTTGCATGCGATGGATGTTCATGCAAATACTCACTAATTGCCCATGCAATCGAAATACCATCATAGGTACTTGTTCCTCTTCCAATTTCATCTAATAAGACCAAACTTCGATCGGAGATATTATTTAATATACTAGCTGCTTCATTCATTTCGACCATAAAGGTTGATTCTCCCATCGAAATATTATCACTCGCTCCTACTCTTGTAAATATTTTATCTACCACACCAAGACGTGCTTCTTTTGCTGGCACAAAACTTCCTATTTGCGCTAATAAAACGATCAAAGCAGTTTGTCGTAAAATAGCTGATTTACCACTCATATTAGGACCCGTAATCATGATGATTTGTTGCATATCTCTATCCAAAAACACATCATTTGCAATAAAAGGTTGATCAGGCGGCAACTGTTTTTCAATAACTGGATGCCTACCTTCTTTTATGTCTAGATCGAAAGTATCGTCAATTAATGGACGCGAATAATTTGAAGTTTTCGCAAGCGTAGCAAAAGAACATAAACAATCTAATTGCGCAATTAAATTTCCGTTTTGCTGAACTGCTCCAATAAACTGAAGCATCCATTCAATTAATTTCGAAAACAATTCTTGTTCTAGAGCTCCAATTTTTTCTTCAGCACCAAAAATTTTAGCTTCGTATTCTTTTAATTCTTCAGTAATATATCGTTCGGCATTAACTAAGGTTTGCTTTCGAATCCATTCTTCTGGCACTTTGTCTTTATGAAGATTTCTAACTTCAATATAATATCCAAAGACATTATTTGATGCAATTTTTAAAGATGTAATTCCTGTTCGCTCAATTTCTCTCGCCAACATACTATCTAAATATTCTTTTCCTCCAGATGATATAGCTCTTAATTCGTCTAAAGTTTCAGAAAAACCTGCTGCAATTGCATTTCCTTTTAATACACTTACTGGTGCTTCTTCGTTTAAGGTTTCTTTTATCTTCTCCCTTAAAATTTCACAATCTTGAAGCTGTTCTCCTATGATTTTAAGCGATTCATTTTTAGAAGCAACCGCTTGAGCTTTTATAGGAATAATAGCTTCCAATGAATTTTTAAGATGAATTACTTCTCTCGGACTTACTTTTCCAGTGGCGACTTTTGAAATGAGTCGTTCTAAATCGCCTATTTTTTTTATTTGAGTTTTCACCTTTTCTAAAAGAACATCATTATCTAAAAAGTAACTTACAACTTCATGGCGACTAATGATTTTCTCTTTATTTTTTAAAGGCAATGCTACCCAACGCTTCAACAACCTTCCACCCATTGGTGAAATCGTTTCGTCAATAACATCTAAAAGAGTTACTGCATTTTGAGAAGTACTCTGGTATAATTCTAAATTCCCCATCGTAAATCGATCCATCCACACATATTCGTCTTCAGCAATACGAGAAATTTTTGCGATATGTTGCAATTTACTATGACGTGTTTCACTTAAATAATGTAAAGAAGCTCCTGCTGCAATTATTCCTTCTTCAAGATGTGAAATACCAAATCCTTTAAGTGAAGTAGTATTAAATTGATTGTTTAAGGTTTCTTCTGCATAATCTTTCTGAAATACCCAATCTTCTAAATGAAATACTTGAAAACGATCTCCAAATGTTTCTGAAAAAAGTGATCTTTTCTGTTTTGAGAAAAGTACTTCAGAAGGATTAAAATTTTGAAGCAACTTATCAATGTATTCTGAATTTCCTTGAGAGGTTAAAAATTCACCTGTTGAAATATCCAAAAATGAAACTCCTATTTGTTTTTTTCCGAAGTGAATTGCAGCTAAAAAATTATTAGACTTCGATTGAAGTATATCATCATTCAAAGCTACTCCAGGAGTTACTAATTCCGTCACTCCTCTTTTTACAATCTTCTTGGTTTGTTTAGGATCTTCTAATTGATCACAAATAGCAACCCTACAACCTGCCATGACTAACTTTGGCAAATAGGTGTTTACAGAATGATGCGGAAACCCAGCTAACTCAGTTTTATCACCACCATTGTTTCTTGAGGTCAATGTGATGTTTAAAATTTTAGCTGCTCTAATGGCGTCTTCACCAAAGGTTTCATAAAAATCACCCACTCTAAAAAGTAATAATGCATCAGGATATTTTACCTTGATTGCATTATATTGTTTCATTAAAGGAGTTACTTTTTTAGCCATAATTTGTATAAAAATGAAAAGCTAATTTAAAGATATTAGAGGGTTTTATAAAGTCCAACTTCACGAAGTTTTAGAAAGTTTTTCACATTTAAAAAATTACATCTATTATCTTTGTCAACCTATCAAGAAAATTATCCTTTTGAAAAGAAAATTAAAAAATAACGAGCTCAATAGAATTTCAGTTTCTGAATATAAAGAAGCAAACAAGACACCGCTAATTATTATTTTAGACAACATTAGAAGTTTAAATAATATTGGCTCTGTTTTTAGAACGTCTGATTCGTTCTTGATTAAAAAGATTTATCTCTGCGGAATTACAGCAATTCCACCGCATCGTGACATCAATAAAACAGCTTTAGGAGCTACCGATAGT
>JAHRWC010000248.1 GCA_019090365.1 Flavobacteriaceae bacterium | reverse complement strand
TTGACTAACTATTTCTCCATTAATTAATTAAAAATATTGTTACATAATTTACGTATAAATACGAAGTGTATTTCTTTATAGAATTGTTCAACTTTACAAGAAACAATAATACAAGTTATGAAAGCACCTCAAATAAGTTATGTAGCAATTTATCCACCAATCGGAATTGCAAGAATAGGAAACTCACCCGAACATTTTTTAGCCGCAGATCAACCAGGCGTATCTGTAGTTCCACAAGGTGGTTATAAGGATAGTAAAGGGCGAATAAAAAAAGAAGTAGCTCGCTTTAGAGTATATGCTTTCGATAGTAATGGTAAAGTAGTACAGGAACTCACTGCAAATAATGCAACCATAAATTGGCGTGCAGAAGTTGCTAATGTTAAACCTGCATGGTATGATTTTGAAAATGCAATGGATCTAGGGAAATATTCAAAACCCGCAAAACCAAGAAACAATGATGTAAAAGGTGATGATAGAAAACAACTTGCCATAACGCCTAGTTCAAAGTCAATTTCAGGGAAAAACATTAATGATGATATTCATAATTTTGACGACGGATTATTTTACGGAACTCCAGTTGATTTAGGTCATTTGCAAACAGATGCTGAAGGTCGTCTTCTGTTTTTTGCAGGAGATGGAGATGCACAATCTCATGATGATGTCCCCATTACGACCTTCGCAAATAATGATGGATGGCATGATGATACTTGTGATGGAATTATACGAGCAAATGTAAAAGTAAATGGCACAGAATATGAAGCGACTCCAGCAATGGTGGCGGTAACGCCTCCAAATTTTGGACAAGGATTATATGGCGTAGTAACGATGAATGATGTTGTTCAGAATTTATTTATCACTGAAATGGGTTATCCAAATCCTTCGGAAAATGGAGTTGAGTTCCATAGAGATATTTATCCAATTTTAGAACGAATGACACAAACTCAGTGGGTTAATCAAGGCTTTAATATGTTATTCGGAAAAAATTCTCCTTCAGATTTCACTAATCCAGCAATTATAAAAGTATTAGAAAATCCAAGTGATTCATCAAAGAAAGCACGAGAACGTGTATATGAATGGTTTAGAGATCCTAATTCAACTGAATACACACCAACGAAAGTTCCACCTTTTTATGGGGACGGATTTGGAGATTATTCAAATATTTCTTTAGATGATTTACCTATTACGGTTACACAATATCAACGTTTAACTCAATGGATGCAAGGTGATTTTATTACAGGAACAACAAAAAAAGTAGTCCCTTTTGAAACACTTTCTCTTTCTGAACAAATTAATGCATTAAATCAAGCTCCATTAGAAGATTGTCTCGGTGGGCCTTTTCATCCTGGTATAGAACTAACATGGACAATGCGAATTATTCATATGTGGAAAGAGCCATACCGACTTAATGTTTTACCTGAAGGTGAACACATTCAATTAGATTATGGTCCTTTATTAACTCCTGAAGTTGCAACATCTGCTGACGGACCTTTTGCCGCAAATGGACCAGGTTCCTTAACTAGATGGATGGGAGTGCCTTGGCAAACAGATGAAGCGAGTTGTCTTTCTGGCTATACGGTTTCAAACTATTTACCATTACCATCATTTTGGGCAGCTAGAGTACCAAATCAGATTCTTGCTGAGGATGGTTATTTACGAATGCAAGCAGGAAATGTAGGTGTTGCTCAACGTTTAAAACACTTAGACTATAGACAGGATTGGTTGCGAGATATTGAAGCAGATCACTTGCAACGACTCACAAATATGGTAGATGAATGGCATGAATTAGGAATCATTACGAAACAAGAACATCCTATTCCAAATAATACAGAAGGTTATTTACCTGAAATTTCATGGGTAGAAATGGGACGTAATTTTGATAGTGAAGATCCCGATGCAACTTTTGCTCAAGTATTGTATGCAGAAGGAGATTCTGAAAGTGTTGTTCAGCCAAAAGCTAAAGAAGAAGGTGCAACTATTATGGTTGAAAGTTTAGAACATGCTACCAAAAAAGTGGCTGAACTCCGATCAGAAGCTCCTAGAACAAATCGTAAGCGTAGAACTCTTGATCGTGGAGAACGCTAAAAAATCATATGATGTAATTATAATTGGTGGTGGTCCTGCAGGGATTGCCACTGCTATAACGCTTTCTTCTCAAGGAATTTCACATTGCATTGTAGAAGCTAAAGTTGAACCTACACGAAAACTAGGGGAAGCAATTCCACCCAATGCTAAACCTTTATTAAAGAAATTGGGTATTCAACATTTACTAGAAGATAAACAGCATATTGCCTATTATGGAAATAAGAGTTGTTGGGGAAATAATCAAATAGAACAAAAAGAATTCATTAAAGGAATTCACGGTCAAGGTTATTTATTAGATCGATTATATTTTGAAAAACAACTAAGGAATCAAGTTCTTCATTCTTGTACGCAATGTCTGTTTGGCTATAAACTTAAAAAAGTAATATCTACAGATAAAGGAGTCACAGTAATTATCGAGAACGATTCTGAAAATAAAACTCTTTCAGCTAAATACATAGTTGATGCTACAGGTAGAAAAGCTACTGTTAGCAAACAATTAGGAGGAATTAAGCAGAATTTAGATAATCAATTTGCTATTGTTATTAATGCTTCATTATCTGTTCCAATCTCACATCAAATAATTGTAGAAGCTACTAAAAACGGATGGTGGTATATGGCTCCACAGGAAACAAAAGAGCTGTCTCTTATGTTTTTTACTGAACAAACAATGTTACGTGATAAAACTCAGTATGCAGATTTTTTACTAAAAGAATTAGAGCATACTTTACATATTTCAGAATATACTACTCGGGCACAATTAAACTTTGAGGGATTAAAAATAATGCCAGCAGGTACTAGTAAATTAGATCGACCTTTTGGTGAAAACTGGATTGCAGTAGGGGATGCAGCAATTACTTTTGATCCAATTTCTTCTTATGGAATTACTTCCGCTTTAGCTTCAGGTTATTATGCTGGACATGCCTTAATAAGCGCTATTGATAATAAATCGGATGCTATGTTGGCGTACAATTATCTTTTAGATTCTGCTTTTCAAATATATATGGAGAAATTACATACACAGTATTCATTAGAATCAAGATGGGAAAACTCCAAATATTGGATAACAAAGCATAAAGTTTTAGTCAACAGCTAATTAGGTGTTTATACTTATAATAATCTATAATCAATATTTTTATATTTAGAGTATAAACTATTCATCATAAAATTCATAAAATGGAAAACAAAACATATTCAATTTTTGGTGCTGGAGCTGCAGGATTATATGCGGCTTGGCGATTACTACAGGGAAAAACTGTAAAAGGAGGAGATGCTTCAAAAATGATAAGAAAGGGAGATATCCTCGAATTATATGATTGGGGAGACTATCAATTTTCAAAAAAAGAAAAAGGGACTCGTGAAGCCGGTGCAAGAGTTTGTACTTGGCATTATAAAGACAATCCTAAGTCCTCTTACTTAGAATTGGGAGGAATGAGATATTCCGCTTGGGATTATAAAAAAACAAAGAATAATCCGAATCCAAATGGAGGTAATAATCCAGGGCATCGATTAGTTACTAAGACCATCAGTGAGATTGGTCTAGAAAAATATTCTGTACCATTTAATGAAGCAGGAGACCCTCTTCTATCATTGAGAGCAAAGAATATGTACACTTCTGATATTGACTCTAAAAACCCAGCACCTTATAATGTAAACAATTACGGAGCTGATGCAGGTCCGGATGACGGTTTTACAAAAATTGAAGGGGTAGGGATAAATGTTTCTGAAGATGCATTACCACCCACTCGTAAGGAATGGTGTGATTTCTATGAAAATGGAAAGATTACAAAAGATTTAGGGGATGATTCTATTTTTAAAAAAGGAGAAAAATTAAAAGATATTGGCTATTGGAATTTGGCTTATGATGTATTAGGACAGGAAGGGTTTAGTTATTTAGCCGATGGAAATGGATATTCTTCAAATGTAGTAAATAGTAATTCAGCTCAATCTTTTGAAGTAAATAATGAATTTACACCTGGAACCCTATACAAAACATTAACCATTGGATATTCGGGTATTTTTTCAACCTTATTTCAGGAAGTTGTGAAATTAGCTAAAAAGAAAGGTATTCAGTTTGATTATCATTCAAATACTAGGCTACGTTCAATTTTAGAAAATAAAAATGTAATTCATTTTACAACGGCTAGTAGAAAAGCTCCAGACAAACAATTAGATGCAAAAACTTGTGATGCTGCATTTCTTGCTATGGGTAGATATGCTATAGATTTGGTTGCTCAAGCAACGCGATATATGAATAAGAAACAGGGAGATTTTGATGTATTAAATGATGATAAAGTACGTTTGTATTTAGAGTCCGTTCTAATGCAGCCCTCTTATAAAATTGGGATGTTCTTTGACTCACCTTGGTGGAGAGATGATATTCCGTCACCACCTAAGTATCCTGCTAAATTGAATAGTTATTTTTTAACTCAAGACGGCGTAAAAAAACTTAAGAAAGATAAATTTCCAGCTAAATATTTGAAAGCTATAGAGGCTGCAGCTACAGCAGCAGCACAAGCTAAAATAAAAGCTGAAAAACATAAGAAAGCATATGATAATTCAATTCCTACAATCATAGACACTACCTATGCTACCGAAGTTGAATTTTTGAGTGTTGCAGAGTATATAGTGCAAGCAAATTTTAGTTATAAAGAACAACAACAAATTACTGAAGTAGCACATTTAGATACTATTGGGCCTAGTGCTACAGATATGCCGATTCGCCAAGTAGTTTATTTTGGAGACAATGCACTTCATAAAAAAGGAAAAAAAGTGTATGGAATTTTAGCTAGTTATGATGATATAAAATATACTACTTTTTGGAAAGCATTAGAGCTTGGACCAAATAAAGAACGAAAGATAGCAGAATCTCAAGATGATCAGCCTTTACAAGGTCCACGCATTGCACCTCCTGTGATGGTTAAAATGTTGCGCCAGCAATTAGCTAGTTTACATTTTGGTTCTCAAGCTGGTTATGATTCAGTTCCTGAACCTCTTGAAACTCGTTATATGGATTGGTCATTGCCACCTTTTAAAGCGGGATATCATGCTTATTATTCACATTATAATATAGGCGATGTACAACAAAAAATATGCAAGCCATCACAATTAGTGAAAAGAAAAGACACCAATCTTTTTATTATAGGATCAACCTATTCTAATGATCAAGCTTGGGTAGAAGGAGCTTTTTGTACTGCAGAAACGGTTTTAAATAAATTCTTTGATATAGAACCAATTATCGATGATAGTGAATATCCTTTTATTTGTCCATCATAGAGTAAAATAAGATTGAGGCATACACCTTAGTATATAAATTGAGGTGTATGTTTTATGAAAACAATAAAATATTATTCTCTTTATTAAATTACATCAATATATTTCAATAATTAGGTGAAAATCCTATTGACTAAAAGGTGAAAACCCTATAGATT
>JAHRWC010000247.1 GCA_019090365.1 Flavobacteriaceae bacterium | reverse complement strand
GCTAAAAAAACAGGAACTCATGTTGAGACACTTTTAAACGATTTACTGGACATTGGGAGAATTAGTGAAGGAGTATTAGAACTTAAAAAAGTTCCTTTTAAAATAACAGATGTTGCTAAACATATAGAGGAGTTATATTCTTTTAACTCAAAAAACAAGAAGGTTAATTTTGTTTTAGATATTAAACCAAATGTTCCAAAAGTATTAATTGGTGACCCTATTCGTTTAAAACAAATTTTAATAAATTTAATTGAAAACGCATACCAAAGAACTAAAGAAGGCAACATAACATTATCTATTAATCAAGACTATTCAAGGGCAAAAAAAGCTACAATTTCATTTCATATTAAAGATTCAGGAGCTGAAATTGAAACAGAGCATATTTCAAAAATCTTTAATGAATACTATCAAATTGAGAAGTTATTAAGTCCAATTTCTGGTGAAGGTTTAGGATTAAAGATTGTTCATGACTTAGTTACATTACAAAAAGGCTCGATTCAAATTAAAAATAAAGAAGAAAATGAATCTACATTTATTGTAAGTATTCCTTTTCAAATTCCAATTACTTTACAAAAAGAAAAAAGAATTTCAAAAAAAGCAGAAAGAGGGTTGTACGAATTGATTAAAGTGATTTTAATTGATGATTCTGAAATAAACCAATTGATCCTTACTAAACAATTTATTTCTGAAGGACATTATAAAATTAATCTAGCTACAAATATTGAAATGACTTTAAATCATCTCGAAACAAAAGAAATAGATGTTATTTTGATTGATTTGGATATGCCAACTTTAGATGAAATTCAATTAATAAAACAATTAAAAGAAAATATTTTAAGTAAAAATATTCCTGTTATAGCTATTAGTGGAAAAGCATTACCTGCTGAAAAAAATGAGGTGTTAGATTTAGGCGTAAAAGCTTATATAACAAAACCATACGAAAAATCTGAACTATTTAAAGCTATCAATGATTTAATAAAATAATCTAATTATTATTTTCTATTTAATAAGTATCGGTAGTCTTCAAAGTTTAATCCTCCCATATAAATTTGGATAGATCGTTTGATTAATTTTGCAGCTAATTCTTCTGTATAACCAAGTCCAATTGCATACATTTCAAGCAATTGATATTCGTCTTCATTAATTTCGTGATCCGCAAAAATTATTTTAAAGATATCATGCATACGTTCTAAACGCTCGTCTGCATTATTTGGAGGATTGATAGGGAATTTTGAAGGTGTTTTTAAAACCTTTTTTACTTCCTCATCTGATATATCAAGTTTTATTGCAAAACGTCTTAAAAGCCTAGCTTCTGTTTCTTTTATTTCACCTTGCACTGATGCTAAAGTAACTAAAGAAGCGAAATGACCTAAATTTCTAGAATGTTCTCCGCTTTTAAATAAATTTTTAAATGACATGTCTTAATTTTTGTTCTGCAAATATAAAACTTAAGTCTCATTTTTTAATAAGAATTACTTAGGAAATATTTATCTTTTCAGAATGGAATTAAAATCAAAAAAACATCTTTTTCGTCTTTCTGAAAATGTTACCTATCTCAATGGATCTTATATGTCGCCTTTACTTAAATCTGTTGAGCAAATTGGTAGAGATTCAATAGCAATAAAGTTAAATCCTCAAAATTTAACTGAAAGTGATTTTTTTACTGGACAAATAATTCTAAAAAAGAGATTTGCACAACTTATTGTAGCTGAAGATTATCAAAATATTGCTATTATACCTTCTGCATCTTATGGCATTTCTATAGCTGCTAATAATATATCTTTTCAAAAAGGAGATGAAGTTTTAGTGTTAAATGAACAATTTCCTAGTAATATTTATGCTTGGAAACGAAGAGAACAAGAAACAGGTTGTATCGTAAAAACGATTGAAGCTCCGGGTATTGGTCCAAATCGAGCAAAAAAATGGAATGAATTATTATTAAACGCTATCAATCCTAAAACTAAAGTTGTTGCAATTCCTCAATTACATTGGGCAGACGGAACCTACTTCGATTTAAAAACTATTCGAGAAAAAACCAATCTTGTTGATGCTTATCTAATAATCGACGGCACGCAAAGCATTGGAGCTTTTCCTTTTTCGGTGAAAGAATTACAACCTGATGCAGTAATTTGTGCAGGTTATAAATGGTTGATGGGACCTTACTCTTCGGGAGCTGCATATTTTTCAGATCGATTTAATGAAGGTAAACCTATCGAAGAAAGTTGGATGAATCATGAAGGGCGAGAAAATTTTTCAGAACTGGTAAATTACAATTACAACTACACAGAAAAAGCAGGCAGATATGATGTAGGGCAATCGAGTAATTTTATTTTAACTCCGATGCTTTCCGAAGGAATTAAACAAGTTTTAGAATTGACTCCACAATACATTCAAACCTATTGTAAATTTATTTCTGAAAAAGCTATACAAGAATTACGTTCCTTAGGTTGTTTCATTGAAGATGAATCGTTTAGAGGTCACCATCTTTTTGGTGTATATCTACCTCAACACTTGGAGATTTCAGAAATAAAAAACAAACTTTCAAAAAGTAATGTTTTTGTTTCCTATAGAGGAAATGCTATTCGAATTTCGCCAAATATTTATAATACTGAAGATGATTTATTAAAGCTAGTTGCTTGTTTCAGATAAAAAAATAAAATACTTTTGCCCTCCATGAGCAAAGTAGTTGTTTCTTCGCTTTTCGCACAGTCTTCAAATACCAGAAAACTGAGGGATTGCATTGCCCAATCTGAAGAAAAAACAACGCTTTCTGGGCTTGCTGGATCTTCTTCTTCCTTAGTTATAGCTGAAGTTTTTAAAACTTCTTCAACACCCTTTTTATTTATTTTAAATGATAAAGAAGAGGCTGCTTATCACCTTAATGATTTAGAAAATCTTTTAGGAGATAAAAATGTGCTGTTCTACCCCGGAAGCTACCGAAGACCTTATCAAATTGAAGAAACCGATAATGCTAATGTTTTACTTCGTGCTGAAGTTTTAAACCGAATAAACTCTAGAAGAAAACCTGCTTTTATTGTCACCTACCCTGAAGCACTTTTTGAGAAAGTAGTTACAAAAAGAGAGCTTGAAAAGAATACCTTAAAAATTTCAACTGGAGATGATCTTTCTATTGATTTTGTAAATGAAATCCTCTTTGAGTATCATTTTAAACGAACTGATTTCGTTACTGAACCTGGTGAGTTTTCTGTACGTGGAGGAATTTTAGATGTGTTTTCATTCAGTAATGATGAACCCTATCGAATTGAATTTTTTGGAGATGAGGTAGAAAGCATCAGAACGTTCGATGTTGAAACTCAACTCTCCACTGAAATCACAAAAAAAGTTTCTATCATTCCGAATATGGAAAATAAAATGATAGAAGAAAATCGTGAGAGTTTTTTAAAATATATTGCTTCTAAAACAGTCATTTTATTAAAAAATGAAGAGATATTACATAGCAGTCTTGATAAACTTTTTAAGAAAGCGACAGAAGTATTTAGTGATTTAAATTCCGAAGTTCAACAAAGTGAACCTAAAGATCTTTTTTGCTCCTCAGATCTAATAAAAAACCAATTAGAAGCCTTTACAAAAGTTCAATTAGCTAATGTTGTTTCAGATGCTTCTGAAATAAACTTCAATACAAAACCTCAACCTTCTTTTAATAAACAATTCGATCTTCTAATTGAAAATCTGAATACGAATACTGAAGAAGGGTATACCAATTATATATTTTGTAGTAGCGATCAGCAAGCAAAACGTTTTCACGATATTTTTGAAGACACAGAACAACAAGTGAATCAATTTGAAACCATTGTTTTTCCGTTATATCAAGGATTTATAGATCATGATCAAAAAAATATTTGTTATACCGATCATCAAATTTTTGAACGTTATCATAAGTTTCAACTTAAAAATGGTTATGCTAAAAAGCAAGCAATAACTTTAAAAGAGCTTACCAATCTTGAAGTGGGTGATTATGTAACTCATATTGATCATGGAATTGGAAAATTTGGCGGGCTTCAAAAAATTGATGTCGAAGGAAAAACGCAAGAAGCCATTAAGCTTATTTATGGAGAAAGAGATATTCTGTATTTAAGCATTCATTCGCTTCATAAAATTTCAAAATACACAGGGAAAGACGGGAAAGAACCTAAAATTTATAAATTAGGAAGTGGCGCTTGGAAAAAACTGAAGCAAAAAACCAAAGCTAGAGTAAAACAAATTGCATTTAATCTTATTGAGTTATATGCAAAACGTCGAACTCAAAAAGGTTTTGCTTTCGATCCAGATTCTTACTTACAACACGAATTAGAATCGTCTTTTATATATGAAGATACACCCGATCAAGTTACGTCTACAGAAGATGTAAAAAAAGACATGGAAAATGATCGCCCAATGGATCGTTTAGTTTGTGGTGATGTAGGTTTTGGAAAAACAGAAGTTGCCATTAGAGCAGCATTTAAAGCTGTTGATAATGGGAAACAAGTAGCTGTTTTAGTACCTACAACTATTTTAGCTTTTCAACATTTTAAAACCTTTACTGAACGTTTAAAAGACCTTCCTGTAAATGTTGATTATTTAAATCGATTTCGATCAACTAAAGAACGTGGACAGGTTTTAGAAAGGTTAGAAAATGGACGTCTAGATATTGTAATTGGAACCCACCAATTGGTAAATAAAGCTGTAAAATTTAAAGATTTAGGGCTGCTTATTATTGACGAGGAACAGAAATTTGGAGTTGCTGTAAAAGACAAATTAAAAACAATAAAGGAAAATGTAGATACCCTTACCTTAACGGCTACTCCTATTCCTAGAACATTACAGTTTAGCTTAATGGCAGCTCGTGATTTATCAG
>JAHRWC010000246.1 GCA_019090365.1 Flavobacteriaceae bacterium | reverse complement strand
TTTTCATAATAATTTATTTAAGTATTAACAGAAAAAGAAGTAATCTTCCATAGGTTTAGCTCCTCTTTCATTAAAAAATTTTGTTATAATTTTTTGCTCTCTTGGATTTGCAACTGTAATAATACTTTGAGCATTTTCAATCGTTTCTAATTGTTCAAAAGGAAATAATTTTTGATCATAAATGTGTTTCCCAATTTTTTTAGGATTATCACAAATCCAATGGAAAGGAATTTTTTGTTCAATCATTTTTTTAGCTAAAGATTTCCCCTTAGCTCCTGCTCCCCAGATCACAAGATTTTTTTCTCTATCATATTCTTGCTTTAAAAAATAGTGTGTTTTGATGGTCAAAAAAGTATTGTCTGAATAATGCTCATCTGTTCTTGAAGTTCTTGTTGAATAATCTCTCCAATAATGCAATACTTCAGAACATGGAATAGGTTTTAACTTATTCAAATAAAACCTAAATGTAAGGTCATAATCTTCAGGATAGTAGCTTGGCTCGAACGCTTCACATTCAATTAGATCATTTCTATACACCATCCAACAAGGTGATGGAATGACACATTCCTTATAAATTTCAGAAAAATTATCACCTTCACGAGTAAGTGTATTTAACCAATTTTCATACTTCTGAAACCCTTCTCCTAATTCATTTTCTGAAATATATTTAACTAATCCAGTAGCTATATGTCCTTCACCATGAATTGTTAATTTAGTTTTTAACGCTTTAATTTTATGAATAGGCATAATGTCGTCTGAATCCATACGAGTAATATAATTCCCATTACTTTCAGAAAAAGCCAACTTCAATGCATCAATGATTCCACTACCCTTATTCTGAAACACTTTTATTCTATCATCTTTAGAAGCGTATTCTTCTAAGATAGTATTACTTTCATCTGAAGAATGATCATTTACTGCCAATAATTCCCAATGAGTTTCAGATTGGTTACAGATTGAATCTAAACATTCATTTAAATATTGCGCCGTATTTTTAACTGGCATAATGATACTAACTAATCCATCAATCATTGTTTATTCATTTTATCTACCTGATTTTGAAATCTTTTAAAAATAAGGAAAGGAAGCTTAGCAATAATAAATTTCACAAAACTTTCACAAAATACAGCAAGAGTTAATGTATATTTATCACTTTAAAAAAGCCCATGAAACAAATCTTATTCCTACTAGCGACCCTCTTTGTGGTTTCTTGTAATACCGCACAGAGCACAAAAGGCGTATCTATGACTAGAACAGAATACGCTAAAACAATTACTGCAGAAGACTTAAAAACACACCTTTATATCGTTGCCAGTGATGAAATGGAGGGTAGAGATACCGGTTCTAAAGGCAATAATATGACTGCCAATTATTTACGTGACTTTTACAAAAAGAATGGCATAGCCTCACCAGATAATGCTGAAGATTATTTTCAAGCCATTGATGCAAGTTATTTCAGTAGAATGAAAGAACCTAAACCTTCTCAAAATGTTTTAGGTTTTATTAAAGGTTCTGAAAAACCTGAAGAAGTAATCGTTATTTCTGCTCATTATGATCATGTTGGAGTAGATAAAGATGGAAATATTTATAATGGTGCTGATGATGATGGTAGTGGAACTGTTGCTTTATTAGAAATGGCTGAAGCATTTCAAGAAGCTGTTAATGATGGAAACGGACCTAAACGATCTATCTTATTTTTACATGTAACTGGAGAAGAAATAGGACTTTACGGATCTAAATATTATACTGAAAATCCTTTATTCCCATTAGAAAATACTGTTTGTAATTTAAATACAGACATGATTGGAAGAATTGATCCTAATAAAGAAGATTCTCCTAATTACATTTATTTAATTGGTAGTGATAAATTAAGTCAAGACTTACATGACCTTTCTGAAGAGGTTAATAAAAAGTATATTAATATTGAATTAGATTATACTTTTAATGATGAAAATGATCCAAATCGTTTTTATTATAGAAGTGATCATTACAATTTCGCAAAGCATAACATTCCTGTGATATTTTATTTTAACGGTGTTCATGGAGATTACCATAAACATACCGATACTGTTGAAAAAATTGAATATGAATTAATGGAAACTAGAACACGTTTAATATTTCAAACGGCTTGGGAAGTTGCCAATAGAAAAGATAGAATTACTGCAGACAAATTGTAATTCCCCATATTATGTAACATGTAAAAGTCTTTCAACTATATAGTTGAAAGACTTTTTTAATATGCATCATTTTTAAAATGAGGCATAAAAAAAACCTTCAAATAAATTTGAAGGTTTGAAAGGGTGGAAGACGGGATTCGAACCCGCGACCCTCGGTACCACAAACCGATGCTCTAACCAACTGAGCTACAACCACCATTTTGGTGGCGCAAATATAAAGCATTTACTATGCACCACAAAAGACTTATTGAATATTTTTTTAAATTAAATCGGATAAAGAATTTACAGCCACATAACGTTCTACAGTAAAGCCTTCTGCGTGTTCAGCACCTATTAACCTTCCCATATCTTGGGCTCTATAAGTTATACTATCTTTAAAGTTTGTGGTAGATATTGGTGTCTTTGGCTCGTTAGAATCTTGTTG
>JAHRWC010000245.1 GCA_019090365.1 Flavobacteriaceae bacterium | reverse complement strand
TCAATTTAGATGCAGCAATTGAAGGTGCTTTATCTAATATTGAAAAACAAGGCGCCACTAATTTAGTTGTAAAAACTGAAGAGTTTAAAACCGAAAAAGGTATTACAGGAAAGAAAGCTTATGGAGAGTTTTATATAGTCGCTCCAAATGGAGAAACACTTTCTATACCTACTAAATATGAACTTTTGTTATTTGCTCAACAAGGAGGCTTACAACAAATATTAGTGATGTATAGTGGGAATGAAAGGTATGGAGATGAAGTAAAGAAGCGTATCATGGATTCAGTTGAACTAGTAATTACAGAAAAATAATGTTTAATAATTTCGAATTTGTAAACCCACAGTTATTCTGGTTGTTATTATTACTTCCAGTGATTATCTTTTGGTATTATTTGAAACGAAAAAATCAAACAGCTACTTTAAAAATTTCAAGCTTAAAAGGATTTAAAACTCCAAGCAATTGGTTGGCAAAATTACGTCCACTGCTTTTCATTTTAAGATTACTGATTCTTGCTCTTATTATTACAGCAATTGCAAGACCAAGAACTGTTGATGAAACAACCAAAATAAAAACAACTAAAGGAATCGATATTGTAATTTCGATTGATGTTTCTGCTAGTATGTTAGCGCGTGATTTAAAACCTAATCGTTTAGAAGCTCTAAAAAATGTTGCTGCAAGATTTATTAATGCACGTCCAAATGATCGTATTGGATTAGTAGAATATGCAGGTGAAAGCTTTACAAAAACTCCTTTAACAAGTGATAAAAGTATTGTGTTATCATCCTTAAAAGGAATTAAATACAACACCATTATTGAAGGTGGAACCGCTATAGGTATGGGACTTGCAACTTCAGTTAATCGCTTAAAAGATAGTAGAGCCAAAGGGAAAGTAATTATTCTATTGACAGATGGAGTAAACAATAGCGGATTTATAGACCCGAAAATTGCAAGTGAACTTGCCGTTGAATTTGGAATAAAGGTTTACACAATCGGATTAGGAAGTAATGGTATGGCTTTATCACCTATCGGAATTCGTCAAGATGGAAGTTTTCAATATGGAAATGTACAAGTTGAAATTGACGAGGACTTATTAAAAGAAATTGCAAAGACAACCGGCGGAAAATATTTTAGAGCTACAAGTAATACAAAACTTGCTGAAATCTATGAGGAGATAAATAAACTAGAAAAAACAGAAATAGAAGAAACTAAATATAAGAACTATGATGAAAAATATAGATCTCTTGTGCTATTAGCATTAGGGTTATTGTTTTTCGAAATATTATTACGTTATACCATTTTTAGAAGTTTTATATAAGCAATGTATCAATTAGAACAACCCATATATTTTTATTTACTATTTGCTATAGCAGCATTAGTAGTCTTATTTCTTTGGGTTACTCTTTGGAAAAAAAGAATGCAAAAACGTTTTTCCAATTCAAAGTCTTTAAAAAGATTGAGTCCTAATCGATCATTTTTCAAATCCATGCTTAAAGTTTTGGTGCTTTCTTTAGCAATTGCATGTTTAACGATTGCACTAGTAAATCCTAAAATTGGAACAAAAATTGAAACTGTAAAAAGAGAAGGTGTTGATGTTGTGTTTGCTTTAGATGTTTCAAAAAGTATGTTAGCCGAAGACATTGCTCCTAATCGTATTGATAAGTCGAAGCAATTAGTTACACAGATTATTAACAGCTTAGCAGGAGATCGAATTGGTATAATTGGATATGCAGGTAGTGCGTTTCCTCAAGTGCCAATTACAACCGATTTTTCTTCAGCAAAACTATTTTTAAGCAGTATGAATACCGATATGGTTTCATCACAAGGTACTGCGATTACTCAAGCAATTGAGATGGCTCAAACCTATTATAATGATGAAGATCAAGCCAATCGAGTGTTGTTTTTAATATCTGATGGAGAAGATCATGAGGGAAATGCTGTTGAAATTGCTGAAGAAGCCATTAAATTAGGGATTCGAATTTTCACTATTGGTGTAGGTACCAAACAAGGGGGTCCTATACCAATTAAGAAGAATGGAATTTTACAATATTATAAGCGTGATCAACATAACGAACAAGTAATTACACGTTTAGATGACGAAACATTAATAGAAATTGCTGAAGTAGGAAATGGTGAATATATTGATGGCACTAACACCAAAGAAGTGGTTGAAACCGTAACAGCAATATTAAATGGAATGGATAAGAAAGAATTTGAATCGAAACAATTTACCGACTTTAAAGATCAATTTCAATGGTTTTTAGCTGGCGGTTTATTCTTATTACTTTTAGATATTTTATTCCTTGAAAGAAAAACAAATTGGTTAAAAAAATTAAACTTGTTTAATGAAGATTAATCGTAACATATCATTGGCTTTAAAAATAAAAGAAGGTATTCTTTATACTTTCCTTATGTGTCTTTTATTTACATCTACTTCAGTATTATCTCAAACTGAAATGGACAAAGAATTAAAAGAAGCTGAAGCATTATTGAGTTCTGCAGAGAACCAATTAAAAAATGATCAATTTCCGTTAGGGGAAGCAGATTATAGAAAAGCAATTGCTTTAAATCCGAAAGATGAAACTGGAAAATATAATTTAGGAAATGCTTACTACGGAAAAGAATTAAATGCCACTGCGATGGAACGCTTTAAACAAGCAGCAGCCATGGCAACAGACAAACCTAATAAACACAAAGCATTTCATAATTTAGGGAATACCTTTATGAATGAAAAGAAATATCAAGAAGCTGTAGATGCTTATAAAAATGCTTTACGTAACAATCCGACAGACGATGAAACCCGTTATAATCTTGCTCTAGCGAAGAAAATGCTAGAAGAAGAACAAAAAGATGGCGGTGGTGATGGAGACGATAAGGATAAAGAAAACAAAGACGATAAAGAGAACAAGGAGGACCAGGAAAATAAGGACCAAGAAAAGGAAGAGGAAAAAGATAAAGAGGAAAAGAACGAAGGTGATGAAGGTGACGAAGGAGATAAAGAAGAAGAAAAGGAAGATAAAGGAGAGGAAAAAGACGAAGAAAAAGAAGGAGATAAAGAAAAAGAAAACGGTCAACCTGAAGATAAAAAAGAAGAAGAAAAACAACAGCAACAACCTGTTCCTGGAAAACTTTCACCTCAACAAATTAAAAGTTTGTTAGAGGCTATGAACAATGAGGAAAAAAAGATTCAGGAAAAAATTAATGCTAAAAAGCAAAAAGGAGCAAAAGTAAAGTCCAATAAGGATTGGTAAGCATGAAGTTTAAAAATTACATATTCGTTTTAGTACTCATATTGACTTGTGGTTTTTCTCAAGCACAAATTACTTTCGAAACAAAAGTGAGTAAAAAGAGGCTAGGTTTAAATGAACGATTGCGTGTTGATTTTCAAATGAATAAAGACGGCGATAATTTTAATCCTCCAAGTTTTGAAGGTTTTAGAGTTGTTGGAGGTCCAAATCAAGCTGTTAGTAATTCTTATATCAACGGAAAAAGAAGTTTTTCTAAAACCTATTCTTATTTTCTTTCCCCTAAATCCAAAGGGACATATACCATTAAGCAAGCTACCATTGAAATTGATGGCGCAACTTATAAAACGACTCCTGTAAAAATTACTGTTTCCAATGCAGTTAACAAGCCTAAAGACGGCAATAATGCTGATTTTGTTGCGAGTGAGAATGTACATTTAGTTGCAGAAGTTTCAAATTCAAACCCTTACTTAAATCAAGCTATCACTGTTATTTATAAACTTTATGTATCACATGATGTAAGTATTACTAGTAGTTGGCGTGAAGTTGATACTCCAAAATATGCAGATTTCTGGAGTCAGAATATAGACACCAGAGGTGATTTTAAAGTTCATGAAGGACAATATAAAGGAGAAGATTATCGATATGTAGTGTTGCGAAAAACAGTCTTATATCCTCAAAAAACAGGGAAATTAGACATTGAACCTTTAACCTTAGATGTGCCTATAGACGTTAAAGGAAATCGAAGAGATATTTTTGGCCGCCGTTTGATGTCACGTGTTAATAAAACAATTTCAGCTGGAAGTAGAACCATTAATGTAAAACCATTGCCTTTAGAAGGTCGCCCTGATAATTTTACTGGAGCTGTTGGTAATTTTAGTTTTAATGTTACAACAAAGACTCCAACTTTAGATGCCAACGAATCACTAGAGTTAGTTGCAAAAGTTTCAGGAAATGGAAACTTAAAACTGTTTGATTTACCAACAATAAATTTACCGAGTTCATTAGAAGTTTACGAGCCTATTCGTGATAATAAAGTTTCAATTGCAACTTCGGGAATGAATGGTTATTTTACTGAAACCTATACAGTAGTTCCACAGTTTAAAGGAACGTATCCTATTCGACCAATATCATTTTCATATTTCGATGTCTCTTCAAAAAGTTATAAAACACTGAGTTCAGAAGAGATTATCATCAATGTTGAAAATGGTCCTGTTCCAAAAACTGAAGTTTCAGAAAATAATACAAACGGAAATAATAAAACAACTGTTCTTTCGAAAGATCAATTTAAATATATTAAACTCGATGCCAATTTAGAGCCTATTCAAAAGGATTCATTTTTTAAATCTAAATTGTATTGGTGGCTACTTTGTGCTCCCTTTTTATTCATACCATTATTTATTATTATCGGAAAACAAAGAGAGAATCGTAGAAATGATTTCGAAGGAAATAAACTAAGAACAGCAAATAGATTAGCTAAAAGATATCTATCTGAAGCCAAAAAGAATATTAACAATAAAGCTACATTTTATGAAGCTTTAGAACGTGCTTTACATAATTATTTAAAAGCAAAACTAACCCTTGAAACTTCAGAAATGGACAAAGGGCGTATTGCAAACATGCTAACCGAAAAGAATGTTGCAGGAAATGTAGTTGATGGATTTATTGGCCTTTTAAAAAGTTGTGAGTTTGCTAGATATACTCCCGCTTCAAATGTGACAATTCAGCAAGATTACAATAAAGCTGTAGAAGTGATTGCTACCATTGATAAACAAATTGATAAGGATTAGAAAAGATGAAGAAGATACTTTTTATACTTGCTTTTTTATTTTCCGTAATTGGTTTCGGTCAAAATGATGCACTTTTTGAACAAGGAAAAGGTTTGTATAAATCTGAACAGTTTCAAGAAGCAATTACTGTTTGGATGAAGGTTTTAAATAATAACGTTCACTCTTCTGAAATCTATTTTAATCTTGGAAATGCGCATTATAAACTAAGTAATGTAGGTCCGAGTATTTACTATTATGAAAAAGCGTTGCAACTTTCACCTAATGATAGTGAAATTAAAAACAACTTAGCTTTTGCTCAAAATGCAACTGTAGATGCGATTGAGCCTTTACCAAAAACTGTCTTTTCAAAATGGTATACTACCATTGCTGAAATACTTTCTTTTGATAGTTGGGCTATGGTTTCGATTGTATTATCCTTAAGTGCAATTGTATTATTTCTTCTTTATTATTTTTCATATTCCGAAGGAAAAAAGAGAGTGTTTTTTGTAAGCTCATTAGGTCTTTTCTTTGTGCTTCTTATTTCAATTGCCATGTCTTATACAACCTATAATGAGGCAATGAAAAAGAATCCCGCTATTATTTTTGCGGAAATTTCTGAAATTAAAAGTGAACCAAATTTAGGTAGCGATGCTGCATTTACTTTACATGAAGGCACAAAAGTTCAAATCATTTCTAAAGAAGAAGATTGGGCACGAATTCAATTAATCGACGGTAAAGATGGTTGGATTCCTTTATCCGATTTAAAAGAGCTTTAGTTTCTACTCAATACTATTTTGTTTTATTCAATTTAGGGATCCAACAATAAACCGATTTCTTATAGTTTTCATAATCTTTACCAAATCGTTTGGACATATTTTTTTCTTCCAAAGGGCGTACCACAAATTGCCAAATAATTGCTCCAATTAATGAATATATTAGAATATGAATTGATGAAAAATAAATACTTATAGCGATTCCTTGGCCAATTCCGGCAACTGCCATTGGATTTCTTACATATCTATAAGGCCCACTTATTACAAGCTTTTTAGTTTGATCTAAAGGTAAAGGTGTTCCTTCTCCTTTAGCAACAATAGTATAAGCGCTAAAAAGTCCAAGAAGACTAAAAAACACAAAAAGAGTAATACTAATAATTGAAAATAAATTTGTTTGATTTTGAGTCAAATCGAATCCCTGAATAATCATAGAAGGAAAAACAACCAAAGTAATAAGCCAAACACAAATTATTTGGATAATTGTTTTTATACCATTTATCAATATACTAGATGTTTGTGATTCTCTAAAAGCTTTAGTTTGATACACAAGAAATAAATTATAGAAAAGTCCTAATGTCATAAGTATAGTCGCCAAATATCCCCCATTTGTTAAAACAGTAGCATTTATACAATAAAAACTCGCATAAGCAAACCCTCCCAGAATAATCAATTCTAAATCTTTAATAGGTTTATAGGCTCTTATTAACGATAAAACTGTAATGATAAGAATATCTGGTGCAAAAAATGAATTGAAAGCATTTTGCCCTATACTAGGAAATTGAAATGCTTGAAAAAAATTAGAATTTATAGATAGCCCAAGCCACCAAAGAAGAATTAATGTTGCTTGTATTAAATAGGCTATTCCTTTCAAACTTATTTTTTAGTTCACTCTAAATGACAAATAGTATTAATTATCTTCAAATTCAGTTGTTTTATGAGCCCCATCACAAAATGGTTGATTTAAAGATGCTCCACAACGACAAAAAGAAGTACGTCTATCTTTTAAAATAATACTGCCATCCTTATCTGTTATTGATAATTTACCATGAACTACCAGAGGTCCTTTTGGTTTTACATCAATTTTAGTTGCATCTGTATGTTCTTCGATTTGTTTCATTTTATTCTTCTTTAGGTGTTTCTTCTTCTGAATTTTTTACTGTTTCAACTCCCTTTATGATATATGGAAATAATAAAGGAGCTATAGAAGCTACGGGTTCATATAACATAGAATTTTCTTTTTTCTCTTCAGAAATAACATAATCTGAATTTTTCCAGTCGTTAAAATACATGAATATTACACTTACAATAAATGCATATATAAGCACATTAAAAACTCCTCCTAACAATTTATTAAAGACTCCCAAGAATGCAAAATCGGCTATTTTAGTTAGCATTTTTCCTGCCATGGAAACTACAAATACAATCCCACAAAAAGTGATTGCAAAAGCAGCGAGATTTGTTAACTGTTCACTCCAAGAAAGCCAATTTGAAATATAATCAGCTACATAACTTGAAAAATAAATAGCTCCATAAACACCTAAAATTAATCCGATAAGAGAAGCTAATGTTACAAAAAGTCCTTTTTTTAATCCTGTTATAAAAGCAAGAAGAAAAATGATTCCTAAAATAATGTCGATTGAGTTCATTGAGTTATGATACTTTTTATAAAGATAATAATTTTGTGCTTCGTTTGTTAAAACAAGTAAAGATACTAAAACTCAAAGCAAGAAATGTATATTTGCAGCATGGCAAGAGATGAAGAATTAAAACAACGCTGGAAAGAATTAGTAGAATTTCTAAGTAAGCGATTTGCAGAGGGTGAAACATTAGATTTGGATGCTATCATATATCTAATAGGTGTTCAAGAACTCGGAAAAATTGGAGTTAATTTTAAAAAAGATGAAAAAATTAACCTAATGCATATTGCGATTTGTCGCTTATTAGAACCTTTTGGTTATTATAAGTTCGATTATTTCGATAAAGAAGGTTGGCCTCATTATTCAGTGTTAGAAAAACTTCCATCATTAAAAGCTGGAGAACAGAGTGTATTAATGAAAGAAGCCATTGTTCAATACTTTGTAGAATCGCAAACTATCCAATAATTTAAGTTGAAATCTATTTGTTACATTTCAAGCAATTCATTTTAGTACCAATAGTAAAATACGTAATTTTGCACATTCGTGAAATTGAGACATGATAGATAATATAAAGAAACATATTGCAGAGGTTGAAGCATTTACAGCCAAAGCACAGGATGAAGTTGAAGCATTCAGAATTAAATATTTAGGAAGTAAAGGTCTTCTTAAAGATTTCTTTTCTGAATTTAAAAACGTTCCTAACGAACAAAAAAAGGAGTTTGGTCAAACCATTAACGCCTTAAAAAAAGCTGCTGAAGAAAAAGTAAATTTTCTGAAAAATAGTTTTGATAGTGGCGAAGAACTAAACTCTATTTATGGAGATTTAACGCGTCCTGGCGAACCTTTTACAGTAGGATCGCGTCATCCTATTTCTGTAGTTAAAAATAAAATTATTGATATCTTTTCTCGCATTGGATTTAATGTTTCCGAAGGACCAGAAATTGAAGATGATTGGCATAATTTTACGGCTTTAAATCTTCCAGAATATCATCCTGCAAGAGACATGCAAGACACGTTTTTCGTAGAAAAAGATCCAGATGTTTTATTACGTACACACACATCTTCTGTGCAAGTACGTTATATGGAAAATAACAAACCGCCTATTCGTACCATTTCACCAGGTAGAGTATATCGAAATGAAGCGATTTCAGCACGTTCACATTGCTTTTTTCACCAAGTGGAAGGACTATATGTAGACAAGGGAGTAAGCTTTGCAGACTTAAAACAAACACTTCAGTATTTTACAACTGAAATGTTCGGTAAATCTAAAATTAGATTGCGTCCTTCGTATTTTCCTTTTACTGAGCCTAGTGCCGAGGTAGATGTATATTGGGGACTTGAAACGGAAACCGATTATAAAATGACCAAAGGTACAGGTTGGTTAGAAATTATGGGATGTGGAATGGTAGATCCTAACGTATTGACCAATTGTGGAATTGATGCCAATGAGTATTCAGGTTTTGCTTTTGGAATGGGAATCGATCGTATCGCATTATTGCTGCATCAAATCCCAGACATTCGTATGTTAAGTGAAAACGACATTCGTTTCTTAGAACAGTTTAAAAGCGCTTACTAAAACAACATCTTCTAGGTTTTATTACAATGAAAAAAGATATAGAATTTCCTATTGCTGAAAATATTCAGATTATAGCAACAAAAGAATGGGACAAAGACTTTTTAGCCCAAACTTGGAACGTCTATTTTATTAATAATAGAGAAGAAGTCATTGAATCTGTTTTGGTGATGTCTCGTGGAAATTCAAAAGATAAAAAGACTACAACTTTACGTCATGGTTTAGGAGATTTACCTGGTCATACAGGCGCAAAGGTTGAGTTTATTCCTGAAGAAGTTTTTGGTTTTACCAATGAATATTTAGTAACGTTCTTTGCACAAGGAAAACTCTTTGAACGTAATTTTAAATTTCCTCCCTTTAGTATTTCAGAAAAAAATACCGTTTTTATTGACCTAATGGGGCAAGATTGTGTGTTAGCTCAATAAAAAAGCTCCCTCAAATTAAGAGAGCTTTTAAAAATTGTTATTAAACTAAACTTATTTTCTTATAATACGTTTTGTTATTGTTCCTTCCGAAGTATATAATTTCACAAAATACATAGCGCTTTCCAGACTACTTAAGTCTACTAAGTACTGGCTGCTATTGTTATATTGTTTTGAAGATACAAGTCTTCCACGTACATCTATTACATCTATTTGTTCTACCAAGGTATTTGGAGAATTAACTGTTAACATTCCCGTTGTAGGGTTTGGTAACATGCTAATGCTTTGTAATACTAGATCATTAGTTCCTAATGCACGCTCTTTAAATAGCAATACAAATCGATCTGTGTTTGAATTTGCATCACTTGTAAAGACATAGTTTTCTTCTGAAAGGTTCGCATACACATTTAGATAGGAATCAAATAGAT
The DNA here is from genome assembly GCA_019090365.1 of Flavobacteriaceae bacterium. Classification (GTDB taxonomy): domain Bacteria; phylum Bacteroidota; class Bacteroidia; order Flavobacteriales; family Flavobacteriaceae; genus Marifrigoribacter. The sequence goes on along the minus strand of JAHRWC010000245.1, from coordinate 1,095 downwards.
AAACAATCGAATTGCTAATTTCCTCTCCCTCTATTTGACTAATTGAAATAGCATAGTTTGAAGCTTCTTCTACCATCGTTGAGAATCCAAGCTGAACTTCTTGTTCTTCATTAAAAGCAGTTCTACCTTGAATGGCTAATTCTTCTTCAGTATCTAACACAGAGAATAATGAAATTGGTGTGTCAAATCTTCTAGAATCATAGATTCCTTCAAAGCCATCGGTTGCTCCTTCAGTAAAGGCAACTAACATACTACTAGAAATATAATCATAAGCTTCAGATTTTAGTCTTAACCAAATACGTTGTCTGTCTTCATTTTCTGGTCTACGATAGTCTGTATTTGGACCAGTAACACGCATGCTATTATTAAAGACAGCTAGACCAGCACCCAATGCTTTTACACCAAATCCTTGACCAGAAGCCATATATCGTGTTGGAATTCCACCACCATTTTGAGCTTCAACACCACCAGATCCTTGGTTGTATACTGAAATATCACCCAAGTTAAAATTAAGCTGATTAAATCCAGGAAAGGTTTGTGTTGGAGGTGTAATATGTTGCCAGTAATACACCGCATCAATTAATGGATTGGCTGGTAAAAAGACATCTAAATCGATTGCAGAAGCATACGGGTTTCCTAACATGTTCGGACTTGAAACTCTAGATCCATTATATAGTAGATTATACCTTAATGAACCATTATTAAGTGTCCCTAATGAATAATCTAAAACAAATTGTCCTCCGGTAGGTGGATTACTTCGGGGTTGAGGTTTTACTAAATAACCTTCCGCTAATGCTAAAGCTCCATTTTTAATTTCCCAGTTATTATTATTATCATCAACAAAGTTTTCAGTAGTACCACCTACAGCTCCGTTTGGAACAAATAAATCGGTGCGATGTTTTAGCACTCTTCTCCCTAAACCATATACTCCTTCACGTGTTTCTTCAGACATTGGACTTCCTAAAATCATAAATCCTTTGGGTCCTAAATTTGGCGTTAGTTTACTTACAGTGATGCTTCCTAAATTGGTTGCTGTAGCCAAATCATTAACCTGAACTACAGAACCTTCATGTTCAACTAATAAAGTACCTTCTA
>JAHRWC010000244.1 GCA_019090365.1 Flavobacteriaceae bacterium | reverse complement strand
TACTACTACTATTACTACAAATTAATAATCCTAGCAACAGAAACAAAACGAAACGTGAACATGAATGCAGATAGGATTATTAATAATCCTAGCAACAAAAATAACAATATCAATCTATTTAAATTTGCAATTTTCATAATGGTTGGTTTCTTTTTCTCTATTTTAAAGATACAACTTGTTTCTTAAAATCAAAGGTTTAGGGTAATTCCCGATAATAGTTTACCTCTAGATTTATAAATTTTTTAACAATAAAATTTAAGAAATCATTGATTTACAATAGTTAAGAAAAGATTTAAACTTTTTATGAAATCACTGCAACAGAAGATTTAAAAAACAACAATCCATTAGAAAATGAAACGATTATTACAGAAATTTTTAAAAATAAGTGTCTATTAAATACACTAAACTAGTCATTGCTGCCCCACCTAATTCTAATTCTCTTTTATTAACTGCTTCAAAAATATCGCTAGCAGCATGATGATAATCAAAGTATCGTTGAGAGTCTGGACGCAATCCTGATAAAATAATACCATCCTTTTTTAAAGGTCCAATGTCTGCACCACTACCTCCTTTTTCAAAATAGTGAACTAAATATTGTTTAAATAATGGCTTCCATGAAACAATTTTATTGAATGATGCCTCATCACAATCAAAAGAAAAACCACGAGGAGTAAATCCCCCTGCATCACTTTCTAAAGCGAAAATGTGATCTTCATTTTTATTCTTTGCATCTAATGCATATTTCTTTCCACCTCGCAAACCATTTTCTTCATTCATAAATAAAACTACGCGTATCGAATTTTTAGGCTTATAGTTAACTTTCTTTAATAATCGTAAAACCTCCATAGATTGAACAACTCCAGCACCATCATCATGTGAACCGTCACCAATATCCCAAGAATCTAAATGACCGCCAACTACAATAAACTTGTTAGGGTTTTCAGTACCCGTAATTTCACCAATTACATTATAAGATTGCACATCTGGAAATGTTTTACAAGTCTGATTAAAATAAAACTTCAGTTTTGGCTGTAATTTCAATGTACTGCTTAAATAGTTTGCTCCATTAGTACTTATCGCACAAGCTGGTATTCTTAAATGAGTTGCCAAATCTCCATAGGTCATAGAACCAGTATGTGGAAAGTCATCTTTTCTTAAATTCATTGAACGTACCACCACCCCAACTGCTCCATACTTTGCAGCTTCCATAGCACCAGCATAACGCTGATCTACACAACCTCCATAGGCTTTAAATGTCTGAATTAGATCAGCTTGCATAGGTCGATTATAAAAAACAATCTTTCCCTTTATATTTTCTTCTCCTAATTTTTCAATTTCATCTAAACTGGTCACTTCAATTACCTGAGCTTTTAAACCACCTTCTGGAGTTGAAACTGAACCACCTAAAGCACATATGTTTGTTGTAGATGTTTCTCCTATTGCAGTCTCTATATATGCATATTCTTTTGCTCCTCTAGTCCATTTTGGGACCATCACTGGTTGCAACCAAACTTTATCTAAACCTAATTCTTTTAACTCTAATTCTGTATATTTTACAGCTTTTTCAGCTTGCAATGAACCAGAAAGTCTTCCCCCAATTTGATTGGATAAATAATCTAACCAATCGTAACTTTTCCCTTCTAATAATGCTGCATCGTAAATTTTCTTAATTACTAAAGAATCATCTTTATTTACATTTTGACTATAACTATGGATTGAAAAAAATGCAATAATGGTTAGGAAAAATAATCTTTTCATATGGTTTATTTTATTTACTCGTTTTCGAGTTCTATTTTATATTCTGAAATCTTCGCCTTAAATTTTGGTTCTAATTCAGGCTCTTTTATGTCTTTATAAGCACTTAACTCCTTTAGTAATATCGAAGCAACAATACATCTTGCAGCAGGCTTATTATCCGCAGGCACTATATACCAAGGCGCATGTTCTTTTGAAGTTCTATTAATTGCATCTTGATAGCATTTCTGATAATTATCCCACAATTTTCTTTCTTTTAAATCACCTGGAGAAAATTTCCAATTCTTGTTTGGCTTATTTAAACGTCTTAACAATCTGTTCTTCTGTTCTTCTTTTGAAAGATTTAAAAAGAATTTAAATATTAAAGTACCATTTTCAGCTAGGGATTTTTCAAATGTATTTATTTGTTCAAAACGCGCATTCCAAAATTCTTCATTTACATCTTCAACAGTATTCACATTTGGTAAGTTTTCACCTAAGATATAATTAGGATGAACTCTTGTCACTAATACATTTTCATAATGAGTTCGGTTAAAAACTCCAAATTTCCCCCTTGCTGGCAATGCAATATAATGCCTCCAAAGATAATCGTGTTTTAACTCTAGTTCAGTTGGCACTTTAAAACTATGTACAACTACACCTCTTGCATTAAAATCTTTAAAAACCTCACGAATCAAACTGTCTTTACCTGAAGTATCCATTCCTTGTAAACAAACCAAAACAGCATACTTACCATGTGCATATAAACGGTCTTGTAATTCACCTAATTTAACTCGAGTAATTTCTAATTCCTTTTCTAATTCTTTTTTTGAAAGATTAAAATCTTCAACACTTTTCTGTATTGAAAGATCTATTGTAGTTTCAATTTTATAGTCTGAAATATGTACTCTTTCCATTATTAAGTTTATTTAGAAGCAAATAATTTTACATCTTGTTCACTTACCTCAGCTCCGCTTAAAATTATTAATCGTTCGACAACATTTCGTAATTCACGGATATTACCCGTCCAATCATATGCTTGTAATAAAGCTATTGCTTTTTTTGAAAACACTTTTTTAGTTGTACCGTGTTCTTCAGCAATTTTTTTACTGAAATGTTCAATTAGCATAGGAATATCATCTCTACGATCATTTAATGAAGGTACTTTAATTAAGATAACTGCTAAACGATGGTATAGATCTTCTCTGAAATTTCCTTCTGAAATTTCCTTTTTTAAATTTTTATTCGTCGCAGCTATAACACGCACATCTACTTTTATATCTTTATCACTACCAACTCTACTTATTCTATTTTCTTGTAAAGCTCTAAGTACTTTAGCTTGCGCAGACAAACTCATATCTCCAATTTCATCCAAGAAAATAGTACCACCATTTGCTGCTTCAAACTTACCTGCTCTATCGCTACTTGCTCCCGTAAAACTTCCTTTTTTATGTCCGAAAAGTTCGCTTTCTATTAACTCACTCGGTATTGCGGCACAATTTACTTCGATAAGCGAACCCCTAGAGCGATCACTTTTTTCATGTAACCAATGAGCCACTAATTCTTTTCCTGTTCCATTTGAACCTGTAATTAGAACTCTAGCTTCTGTTGGCGCCACCTTTTCAATCATATCCTTTATCTGAGCAATTGCGTCAGATTCTCCTATCATTTCATATTTCTTACTCACCTTCTTTTTTAGGCGCGTATTTTCCACCACCAATTCTTTTCTATCTAAAGCGATACGAACCGTATTCAATAATCTATTTAAATCTGGTGGTTTTGAAATATAATCGAAAGCTCCTAAACGCATTGTATTTACGGCAGTATCTATATCGCCATGACCAGAAATCATTACAAATGGCGTTTCAGGTTTTATCTTTTTCACAGCTTCCAATACTTCAACACCATCCATTTTTGGCATTTTAATATCACATAAAACTAAATCGAAATCTTCTTTTCGAATGCGTTCTATTCCTACCAAACCATCTTCTGCTTCAGAAACATCATAGGCTTTGTTTTCTTCAGAAAGAATTTTAACTAGCACTCTTCTAATTGCAGCTTCATCTTCAATTATCAATATTTTTGACATAAATATTTTTCTCTTTTTTTTGAATTAATTTTTCGCTCCTAAGATAGATAGTATTTATAAAACTATTTAGTAGAGAGGCTTAAGTTTCTCTTAAAAGTACTATTATTTTTTAGACTGAAATAAATGTACGTCTCGTTGAGGGAATGGAATCGTAATTTGGTTTTCTCTAAATAATTTATCTATAGAATACCGAACATTACTTTTAAGAATTGGCACTTCAAAACTTTTATTGATATAAAAATATACACTAAAAACTAAAGCTGAATCTCCAAAGTCTTCAAAAGCTACAAACGGTTTTGGTTGTTTTAATACTCCCGTTTGTGAGGTAACACTTTGTAAAAGGAGTTCGGTTACTTTTTCAGTATCACTTCCATAAGCAACACCAACTTGCACATATTCTCTCGTTGTTTTACCATTTTGAGTATAATTATAAACCGAATTACTTATAAACTTATGGTTTGGGATAATAATTATCTTATCATCTCTTGTTACCGCACGAGTGGTTCTAAGTTTAATCTCTAATACTTTTCCAACTTTCTCTTCAACTTCAACAACATCACCTACCATTAAAGATTTATCAAAAATGATTAAAATACCTCCAATAATATCTTGAAATAATTCTTGTAAAGCAAGACCTAAACCAACTAATAGTGCAGCTGAAGCAGCTAAAAATGGTGTAATATTAATACCTGTTAAGCTTAATATTACGAAGAAAACAATAATAAAAGTTATGTAATTAATAAATTTAAATACGCTTAGAAATTTATTTTTATCTATTTCATCTAATTTCCGTGTAAAAAAAAGTCGGATACCTTTTAACAAAAAACTAGCAATAAAAATCGAAAATATTAACAACAGAACAATACCAATAGTAAGATGAATGGTATGATCACCTTGCCCAATATGAAATCCAATATCTAAAAACTCTTTAATTGATTCCCAGATATCTTCTTTTACAACTTCTGCTATTTTTTCTGAAACTTCCTGTTCTTGCACGTATTTTAATATTTAAGCCACTTTCTAATTTCTTTATAGCTTGCTTTTTTACCGTACATTAAAATACCAACTCGATATATTTTTGCAGCAAACCATACGGTGCCTATAAAAGTAGCAAATAATATTAGCAATGAAAGCATTTGTTGCCATAAAGGTACTCCAAAAGGAATTCGCATTAACATAACAACAGGTGATGTAAAGGGTATATAAGAAAATACTTGAGAAACAGTTCCATGAGGGTTTTCAATTACTGTGAAAAATCCAACGTAAATACCTATGATTAAAGGTAATAAAATTGGCAACATAAACTGCTGTGTATCTGTTTCGCTATCTACAGCAGCACCTATAGCCGCATACAGTGAACTATACAATAAATACCCTCCTATAAAAAACATAATAAACATAACCACAAGGTTGGCTAAGGGAAGCGCATATATTTCATATACAATAGTCTGAAGCATTTCCTGAGAATTAACATCTGAATTTTGAGCCAACATTTCTTGCTGACTTGCCTGCATCGCTGATGGATCAATTCCAAATATCAATGAAACTACAGTACTTAATATACCTAATAATATAACCCATGCTAAAAATTGTGTGATTCCGGCAAGAGAAGTCCCAATAATTTTTCCTAGAAGTAATTTTATTGGTTTAACAGAAGAAATTATTACTTCGATAATTCTGCTTGTTTTTTCTTCAATTACACTACGCATAATCATGTTACCATAAATAATGATGAACATAAAAAGTAAGTAACCTGCAGCACCACCAAATGCTAGTTTTAATATTGAACCTAATTTTGAAGTTTCTTGCCCTTGAAATGTTTCTTGTTTAGTATTAATATAAACACGTAAATCTTTTATAGCCTTTGAATCTATTCCTGCTTCCCTCAATTTTAAATCATTTACTTTTTCTTCAATTTCATCTTCAATATTTTTCATGACAATGATTGAAGGAGATTCCGTAGAATAAAAAACGATGGATTCTGAAAAAGCATCAATATTATCAACTTTTGGAATATATAGTAAACCGTATTTTTCTGATTCCTCAGTATTTATTTTAGCTTCTGTTAAGGTAATATCTGTAAGCTTATCAAAATGAATACTTTCAGTATTTTCAAATAAATTGACAAATAATCCGCTTTCATCTAATACTTGGATTGTATTTACGTCATCATTATTTAATTGTGATAAATAGGCAACCAAAGTAAAAATACCAACCATGATGATTGGTGTTAAGAAAGTCATTATTATAAATGACTTATTTCTTACCTTATTAAGGTATTCACGTTTTATAATAAGAGGAAGATGATTCATAATAAGGTATTAATTATTTTGAACTGTTTCAATAAATATATCACTGGCTGAAGGAATTACTTCCTTAAAATGAGTTAACATTCCTAATGAAGTTAAGTAGGTTACTAAATCGTTCGCTGACGATGTTTCAGGTATCTTAATTTTATATTGCAACTCATTATTAATTGTCTTTAATGAGGTTGGATATACTTCAAATTTTTGATTTAAAACAGCATCAATAGTTGCAGGATCATTTGGCAGTAATGCAATCTCATAAGTGTTCGACTTATAAGCTCTTTTTATATCAATAAGTTTTCCATCTAAGATTTTATTTGATTGATGGATTAAAGCAATATGATCGCACATTTCTTCTACAGATTCCATACGATGTGTTGAAAAAATAACGGTTGCTCCTTCATCACGTAATCGAAGGATTTCATCTTTAATTAGATTTGCATTGATAGGGTCAAATCCACTAAAAGGCTCATCGAAAATGAGTAATTTAGGTTGGTGTAAAACGGTGACAACAAACTGTATTTTTTGCGCCATTCCTTTCGATAATTCTTGAATTTTTTTATTCCACCAATCACCTATTTCTAGACGTTCAAACCAATACTTTAATCGCTCTTTAGCTTCTTTTTTAGACAAGCCCTTTAATTGTGCTAAATACATTGCTTGCTCACCAACTTTCATAGATTTATACAAACCTCTTTCTTCAGGTAAATAACCAATGTGTTTTATATGATCTGGTTGTAAAGGTTCACCATCCAAAATTACAGAGCCAGTGTCTGGCATAGTAATTTGATTTATGATTCGAATTAATGTTGTTTTACCTGCACCATTAGGTCCTAATAGTCCAAATATACTTCCCTTTGGGACTTCAATTGAAACATCATTTAATGCTTTAAATTCACCAAAAGATTTCGAAACATTTTTCGCAACTAAGAGTTTATTCATTTAAATCTTACTTTTTTGTAATTAGATTACTGATAATTCTGCTAATTTGATCGTAAATGTACTATATGTTGTTTGTAAAAGAATAACACTTTTTGTTACACATTTTGCAAAACTTATCTTTATTAATTTTTCAAGAAGACCTAATAAAATACATAAACACCTTATTAATAGACTTTAAAAACAGTCATAAAAGCAAAACCCACCCTCAAATTGCTTAAAGGGTGGGAAAAAATTGCTATGAAAAAGAAAAATATCACTAATAGCATTAGTGATTCTCAAATATATATAAAATAAATTAATAAAAAGTAATTTAAGTAAACATATCTTTTACTTTTTCAAAAAATGACTTGTCTTCCTTCTCTGGATTAGGTTGAAAGTTACTGTCTTCATTCATTTTCTCAAAGAATTCCTTCTGTTCTTTACTTAAAGTTTTTGGTGTCCAAACATTTACATGAACTAGTAAATCACCCGACCCAT
>JAHRWC010000243.1 GCA_019090365.1 Flavobacteriaceae bacterium | reverse complement strand
TCACCATTTTAGGTTCTTCTATTGCTCTTATGAATATCATGTTGGTTTCTGTAACTGAAAGAACAAGAGAAATTGGAGTTAGGAAAGCTCTAGGTGCAAAAAATAAAACAGTTGCAACTCAATTCTTTATTGAAACAATAGTAATTGGTCAATTTGGGAGTATTTTAGGAATCATACTTGGAATATTAACAGGTTTAATATTTGCTTCAATATTTGATTTTGAATTCACACTTCCATGGGTAGCGATGTTTGCTGCAACATTAATCACATTTCTTGTCGCAGTAATTGCAGGTTCTTATCCTGCATCTAAAGCAGCTAAATTAGATCCAATAGAGAGTTTACGATATGAATAAAAAATCTGTTGATTTTTCTGAATTAACGACAGAAAGATTACTCCTTAGAAAAGTAAAGAAACAAGATGCTGAAGCTATTTTCTTTTTAAGATCTGATGCTGAAGTGAATAAATTCATTTTAAGAAACCCAACTAAAAGTATTGAAGAGGCTGAGATTTTTATTTCAGAAAGAATAAAAGATATTGAATCTAATAAGGTCTATTATTGGGCAATTACTCAAAAAGATAATCCAAAACTTATTGGTTCTATTTGTCTTTGGAATTTTAATAAAGACAGAACCTTTGCTGAAATTGGATATGACTTACATCCAAGTTTTCAGAAACAAGGAATTATGAATGAATCCATGAATTTAGTATTGGATTTTGGTTTTAATAAGCTTCAATTAAATACTATTGAAGCCTTTACTCATAGAGAAAATCTGGGCTCAATTCAATTATTGAAACGCAATCAATTTACACTTGAAGAACACAGAATAGATGAGGGGTTTCCTCATAATATTATTTTCAGCTTAGATCAATCTAAGCATTAATAATCTTACTAAAGAAAGAGAATAAAGCTCCTTTTGTAATTATAGCACCTTGTTCTATTAATGAAAATATATCGGCGTTTTTATCTTCAGAATAATCCTTAGAAGCAGTATAAAACTCAACATCATCAGTACTATAATTTTCTTGCAACCATTTATAACCTTCAGCATTTGTGATATCTACTCCATCTTTAAGAACTCTTAAAGTAATTAGAGTCATTTTATCTTCAGCTATTTGAAACAAAAACAATTGTTGAGGAGAAACATTCTCTAAATAATTAGCATTTTGCAGTACTCCTTCCCAAATAAGGTCACTAAATACATCTAATTCCATTTCGGCAGTTTCAGGACTATTAACTTTTAAATTAGTCCATTCATCAGCAGTAATAGATTGTGTTGCTAAAAAATTGATGAACTCCTGGTGAAGCTCTTCGAATTGTTCTTTGGTAAGTCTTGTATATTTCATCTGAATAAAAAATTTAAAATAAAAAAGAGGCTATTAAAAATAGCCTCTTTTAAAATATAATATAAAGAAAATTATTTCTTTTCAGCGACTACATCGAAAGTGAAGTTAGAAACAACTTCTCTATGAAAACGAATTGTAGCATCGTATTGTCCTGTACGTTTGATAATACCACCTGCGATAGAAATAAATTTCTTATCGATAGATACTCCTTCTTTTTCAAGAGCATCTGCAAGGTTTGCATTGTTAACAGATCCAAATAATTTATCTCCTTCACCAGCTTTAGAAGCAATTTTAATTTCTAAACCGTTAAGTTTATCAGCTTCTTTCTGTGCATCTTCTATAACTTTCTTTTCTTTAAAAGCACGTTGCTTTAAAGTTTCAGCTAATACTTTCTTAGTAGATGGAGTTGCTAAAACAGCTAATCCTTGAGGGATTAAAAAGTTTCTACCGTACCCATTCTTTACAGTAACTAGGTCGTCTGTAAAACCAAGATTATCTACATCTTTTTTTAATATAAGTTCCATATTCCTATTTACTTTTTATTTTAATAAATCAGCCACATATGGCATTAATGCTAAATGACGTGCTCTTTTTACTGCTACAGCAACTTTACGTTGATATTTTAAAGAAGTTCCTGTTAAACGTCTAGGTAAAATTTTACCTTGCTCGTTTACGAAATTCAATAAATAATCTGCGTCTTTATAATCAATATATTTGATTCCAGATTTCTGAAAACGACAGTATTTTTTCGTTTTGTTTGTTTCTATGTTTAAAGGAGTTAAATATCTTATTTCACCACCTTTTTTTCCTTTTGCTTGTTGTTCTATAGATCCCATAGCTTATGCAGTTTTTTTGTTACGTGCTCTTCTTCTTTCAGCCCATGATATTGCATGTTTGTCTAAGCTTACAGTAAGAAAACGCATGATACGTTCATCTCTTCTAAATTCAACTTCTAAATCGTTGATAGCTTCACCAGGTACAGTGAATTCAAATAAGTGATAAAAACCACTTTTTTTGTGTTGGATTGCGTATGCTAATTTTTTTAGCCCCCAATCTTCTTTGGATATCATCTTAGCTCCTTTAGAAATAAGAATATCTTCGTATTTCTTTACTGTTTCCTTTATCTGATCTTCAGATAAAACGGGATTTAAGATGAAAACAGTTTCATAATGATTCATAAAAATC
>JAHRWC010000242.1 GCA_019090365.1 Flavobacteriaceae bacterium | reverse complement strand
GCTCATTATTTTACAAAAGGACAACGTAAGGGGCTTGCTGTAGGAGGAACTAAAGAACCATTATTTGTAATCGATACCGATGTTAATGAAAACATTATTTATGTTGGTTTAGGTAAAAACCATCAAGGTTTATACAAAAAAGGACTGTTTGTAACTTCAGATGAGATACATTGGGTACGACCAGATTTAGCTTTAAAATTAGGCAAATCAAAGGAAGTTATGGCGAGAATACGATACCGTCAAGCATTAGAAAAAGCTACTTTATATAGAAGTGAGTCAGGACTTTTCGTTACTTTTGATAACCCGCAATCTGCTATTACTGAAGGACAGTTTGTTGCTTGGTATCATGAGGATGAATTAGTAGGAAGTGGAGTAATATCGTAAAGTTTAAAATTTTTAATAGGGTAAACAAATTCTTAACTGTTTATTAATAGAAGATAAGATTTAAAAAAAAGAATTATGAAAAATTATGTATTGTTAATAATGTGTCTAATTGCAAGTTCAACTTTTGCACAACAAGATGCTTGGGTATTTTTTGCCGATAAAGAAAATGTTGCAGAATCAATTGCAAATCCTATTTCTATTTTAACTCAAGAATCTATAGACAGAAAAGCAATGCATGGTATCGCTATTGATGAAAGAGATGTGCCTGTTAACGAAAGTTATATTACAGATATTAAAAATTCAACAGGGATCACAGTATATTCAAAATCTAAATGGATGAATTGTGTATATGTTAGAGGAAGTCAATCTAACATTGAAAGTTTACTAGGTTTACCTTTTGTTACTAGTGTAGAATATGCAGATAAGAGTCTTAATTTCTTTCCGGATATTAACCGCACTGAAGATAAATTTGAAATAGAAAACTCTAGTTCTCGTATTGATTATAATTATGGAGCAGCTGCTAATCAAATTGAAATGTTGAAAGGTGATTTTTTGCATGAACAAGATTTTACAGGAGAAGGAATGATTGTAGGAGTTTTAGACGCAGGTTTTGCAAATATGGTAAATGATGGACGATTATTAGGGACTTATGATTTTGAACAAAGATCTACAAATGTAGATGGAACAAGTACACATGGAACAAAAACAACAAGTGATATAGGCGGGTTTTTAGATGGAGATTTTGTAGGTACTGCACCAGAAGCTTCATTTTATTTATTTGTTACGGAATACGGTCCTACAGAAACACCGACTGAAGAAGCTTGGTGGGTGGAAGCATTAGAAAGATCAGATAGTTTAGGTGTTGATGTTATCAATACATCTTTAAGCTATAGAGGGTATGATAATGATAATTATACACATACCTATGAAGACTTAGACGGTCAAACAACTTTTGCCGCTCGTGGAGGAAATATTGCTTTTGAAAAAGGTATGATTATGGTGAATTCTGCAGGTAACGGTGGAAACAGTGGTTTCCCAACTGTTGGAACACCAGCTGATGCTATAGGTGTATTTACTATTGGTGCTGTTACACCAAGTGGAAATTATGCTAGTTTTAGTTCAAAAGGGCCAACGGTAGATGGAAGAGTAAAACCTGATGTTATGGCTCAAGGACAAGATGCCGCAATTATTGGAACTAATGGAAATGTTGATTATGCAAATGGAACATCGTTTAGTTCTCCAATTTTAGCTGGAGCAATTACTTGTTTATGGCAAGCAAGACCAGAAGTAAGAAACGATCAAATAATGCAAATTGTAAGAGAATCTTCACACCTATATAATAACCCAACAAATGAAATGGGATATGGAATTCCAAATTTTGAAGATGCATATAATGCATTATTAGTATTAGGAGTTGAAGACGAATTTTTAAAATCAAATTTTGCATTGTATCCTAACCCTACATCAGATATAATTAATATTTCTTTTCCACAGGAATTAAATAAAGCTCAATTCGATTTATATTCTGTGTTAGGAAATAAAGTGTTAAGCACTGAAATTTCTTCAGATTTAAATTCTGTTTCAATAGAATCTTTAGCAGCAGGAATGTATATCGCTACTATTTCAGAAGGAAAACAACAAGTTAGTTTTAAAATTGTAAAACAATAGTGCAAAATAAAGTCACACAACTTTTTAATATTGAATATCCTATCATTCAAGCTGGAATGATTTGGAATAGTGGTTGGCGTCTAGCGAGTGCTGTTAGTAATGCAGGCGGACTTGGAATATTAGGTGCAGGGTCAATGTACCCTGAAGTTTTAAGAGAGCATATTATTAAATGTAAGAAAGCTACTAATAAACCTTTTGGTGTCAATGTGCCAATGTTGTATCCCAACATTAATGAAATCATTGATATTATTATAGAAGAAGGAGTTAAAATTGTATTCACTTCTGCTGGAAATCCTAAAACCCATACAGCTCATTTAAAAGAACATGGAATCACTGTTGTTCATGTTGTGAGTAGTGTGAAATTTGCTTTAAAAGCACAAGACGCAGGGGTAGATGCTGTTGTTGCTGAAGGTTTTGAAGCTGGAGGACATAATGGTAGGGAAGAGACTACAACTTTTACATTGATACCTATGGTAAAGGAAAAGTTGAATGTACCGTTAATTGCAGCGGGAGGAATTGCAAATGGAAGAGGTATGCTTGCAGCAATGATTTTAGGTGCAGATGGAGTTCAAGTTGGAAGCCGATTTGTAGCAAGTGAAGAGTCTAGTGCTCATAAAGCATTTAAAGATAGCGTAGTAGAAGCTAATGATGGCGATACTTTTTTAACTTTGAAAGAATTGGCTCCAGTACGTTTACTAAAGAATAAATTTGCTGAAGAAGTTGTCGAACTGTATAAGTCGAATCCTTCAGTTGAAGATTTAAAGGAACTCTTAGGAAGAGCCAGGGCTAAAAAAGGAATGTTTGAAGGAGATATGGAAGAAGGTGAGTTAGAAATTGGACAAATTGCTGGACTTATACATGAAATTAAACCTGCGGCTCAAATTGTTGAAGAAATGATTTCTGAATTTAATACTGCAAAAGCTGAAATCAATACATTATAGTACTAATTTATTTAGTTGTTATACCAATTGCTTGAATAATAATCTTCTTTTTTTGAAGCAGCTTCACGATTCTTAATTATGAGATGGGTTTTATCTATTTTTTTACTTCGATAGCCTAATAAATGAAAAAATTGTTTAGCAAAAACCCATGCAATTTTTCGATTTACAATTAAAGCATCTCGTTTTTCAGATTGCCAATTTACACCTGGTAATAAAGGTAATATTCTGTCAATTCTTTTGTTTCTGAAAAACTCAGAAAGTCTTAAATAGAAAAGAGGAATACTTCGAATTATAAAAAAACCATCATCACCTTGTTTTTGATATTGAGGCATTAAAATTCTTCCCTTTTTTTGTGTGTTTATATTTTTTTCATCACTAATCGCTAAATTTTGTCCGCTTTTTATACGTTGAAAATTTAAAAAACCTGGATTCATTTTGAAAGACTCATCATCCTTAATTTTATAATGATAGAATATTTCAAAAATTCCTCTAGAATCAATAGATGTTTTCGCTAAGACTTCATAATAATGCAAAAAGTTGACACTTTCTTTTTTAATACTTTCAGAAAAAACCAACGAGAGATAAATAAAGGCTTCATGGTTCTCTATTGAAGCAAGATCATCATGTTGTCCGCCTTCAAATCCGAAGGCAACATAACCTAACTCATTAATATAACTTAGAAGAGGGCCTTCTAGAAACTCTTCAATTCCTAAAATAAGAGGAACAGGATATTGCATAGTAAATTTCCTGTTTAATAGGCTATCATTTACAGTTAGAAATGGAATTGTTTCTCCTGATGTAGTATGTAGATCCATAAAATAAAAAGGACCTTCTTCTTTAGATACGATATCATTTATTACAGCGCTTATTTCAGTTTGCTCTACTTCGTCTTCATTCTTTTTAGAAGGATTATTGCCATTTAAAACATTCATTCTTTTAGAAGTCCATAAACGATTCAAATCTTCTTTTAAATAACGTTCACCTTTTTCTAAGGCCTTTAAATTTCCACTAATAGCATAAATAGAACCTTTTACAGGAATTTCATTAGACTGAAGAAAATCCATCACTTTTTGTAAAGCAAAAACACCTGAAGGTTCATTGCCATGAACTCCTCCTGTAAAGATTAATATTGGTCCAGTTAATTCTCCTTTAATATGTCCGATAACCCTATTAACATGGATTGATTTATCTAAGGCTTTGCTGTGAACTTCTACCATATTATCCAATAATATCTTTAATGGTAATAATACCGACAATACTATTGTGATGCAATACGGGTAAGCAACCAAAATTATTTTTTTCCATTAAATTAATTGCTTCTGTTATTTTTGTTTCAGGGTGTACAATTAATACCTTTTTTGTCATTATATCTGCGACTGTATAATTTTCGTTATAATTTTTGTCAGCAATATATTTGTCTATATGTGTCCAGGTTAATAAACCACATAACTTACTCTTTTTATTTCTAACAGGAACATGGTGAATATTTTTCCATTTCATAATACTTAGAGCTAAATCTGCCAAATCATTTTCTTTCACCGTAAATAATTGAGTTGACATTATATGTCCAACTAAATGAGCATCTTGATGTGCTTTTGGATCCTTTTCTAGCATAGGCCAATCATGAACCGCGATACCTTTTTGTTGATTATTATAGATTGCTTTAGTTAAAGCTAAAAGAGCTTCATCTTGTTTTAATTTTTTTCTTAAATGTCTAAAATTTCTAATATTCCATTGAGCTCCAGTTATATTAATAGCTCTTCTTTCAATTACTGTAAGGTAACGATCAATGTCTTCTTTATCAATATTCGCTATTTCTAATCCTTTTCTTGCGATAGGTATTAATTCATGAATTACTAAATGCCTAGCAGACATTAGTTTTCCATTCCAATTTAATACAGACTCTTTTCCTGATCTTGCTGCTTTAAAAAAGTTAGATTTTGCGTCTTTAAAATCCATCACTTTTGCAATGTCATCATACTCTTTTGGTCTTCCTTTCATTAAACCAACCCAAAAGGCAAAATTTGCCATTTCATCAATTGTTGTGGGGCCAGAAGGAATATATCTATTTTCAATCCTTAGATGCGCTTTTCCTTTACTAATCCCGTAGCAGGCCCTGTTCCAGGTGTAAACAGTTCCATTAAAATGACATAAGGCATCGAGTTTTGGAACATTCCCTTTCTTTAATTCTTCTAATGAATTAGGAATGTCTTCTTTAGCAATAAGCACTTCGTGTCTTGCAATTTGATCTTTGTATATTTCAGCAACAGATCCTTGTGCCCATTCATTACCGAATGCAACTCTCGATAATTTATTTTTTAATGCATATGAAGAACTTCGAGTATCAATACTTTGTTGAAATAAAGCCACTCTTGTTTCGCTCCAAAGCTCTCTACCTAATAATAAAGGCGAATTAGCACAAATACTCAAAAGAGGTCCAGAAATCGCCTGTGACCAATTATAGCTAGATATAAAATCATCTGGAGCAATTTGTAGATGCATTTGGAAACTTGTATTACAAGCTTCAAACAATACAGATTCATGTTTTATTATTAACTCATCTACACCTCTAAGTTGAATTTTAAAATCTTTCCCACGCATTTTTTTCAACATATCATTGAGTATATAATACCTTGGCATAGGAGTCATATATTCAATTTCCAATTCGTTTTTGCTGATTGTTGGTAATATTCCAGTGAGTAGTATCTTCTTGTTAAACTTTTCAGCTGCAATTTCTGCTTTGTTAAGTAATGAGTTTAGTTGGTTTTCAACTTTAGAGAAAGCATCTTTTTCTAAAACTACGGGGTCAAGATTTATTTCAAGATTGAATAAAGCAATTTCAGTTGTAAAATGAGGATCATTTATTTCTTTAAGAATTTCAGTAGACATTTTGGAAGGACGCCAATTCTCTGTTAAGATGCAAAATTCTTGTTCAGATCCAATTCTAGTAATATCACTTTCAATAATTTTTTCATCAAGCATTTGTTCTAATGCTTGAATATCATTAAGTAACTGCCTAATAAATATTGAGCGGTTTTCTTTTTTTTGGATACTATTTACCTTTTGATCTCCCACTGAAAACCTCTATAAATTTAATAAAAATAGAGGTATATAAAGTTACGTAAAAAATTGATTTAGAGCAACTATATACTAAGCGAATTGTATGTGAAACCTACATAGAATCTCCAAAGAAAATAGCGTTCATCATTAGTTTATTAGTTCCGTACCAAAAAGCTCTAAAATTTGTGTTATCAGTAAAGTAAATCACATTACCTTTTCCTAATTTTCCTTTTCTAAATGGGACAGTTTCTTTTATAAGATTTAAATTTTTATTAGAGATATAACCACTTAATAAAGGATCTTTTGAGTAACGAATTGGATTATTGAAACTTTCTTTATCAGCTTCTAAAAACAAGGTTGAATTTCGAAATATTGGTAAAGTTGCATTTTTATACCCAAAATTGATTGGATGTGATCGGTCTAATTGGGTGTTAAATATTGCGCCACCAATTACTTGAGCTCCAAAATATTTCCCTTTTTGCTCAAATGAAATATGTTGTGCAGAATCTTTTTCAGTTTTAAATTTTAGTTTTAAAATATCGTTTTTATTGAACCATTTACCTGCATTCTTAAAACCAATTAGAGTTCCACCATCTTTCACCCACTTTTTTAAATTTTCTGTAGATTGTTTATCTAATGCACTTCCCCAATTATTCGGTAAAATGATATCAGTATATCTACTTAAATCTTTTCGTTTTAAATTTCTTGTATCTAATTTAGTGATTTGAATGTCATAACGTTGGTCCATTAAATGCCAAATTTCGCCAGCATCATATGGACTAATTCCATCACCAATTATTAAAGCAATTTTTGGCGGGTCTATTGTTTTAAACTGACTACTTCCAAGGTCTATTCCTATGGTTAAACCAGTGCTTACTCCGGTAATTTTAATGTTATTTTCTTCTGAAATTTCTTTCAGGAACAAATACATTTCATCTTCATTTAGATCTTGATTTTGTACTGGAACTAAAATTGTACCATAATCATATTGATGATTTTCAACTGAAAATGTTTTCATTCCAACTTTTGCGCGAATTCCTCTTTTTAGTATAGCATTCAATACTTTTGGAGTATAATAATCATGCCATTCCATTAAATAAGCATATTTTGATTTGCTTAATATTGCAGGTGTTATTTTAGTAAGTTTATTAATTTCTGAACCTGCTTGAGTCATTGAAATATCTTCCGAATAATCTACATTAAAAGCTAAAGGAAAAGTCCAAGCACTTACATCGTAAAACAAACTATCTTTAAATTGAGTTCTTTTTTCGAACATGGCATTTATTAAGCGATGTTGTTTTTGATTTTTTGGGATAACATAACTGAACCCTTTTTTAAAATTTTTACCATTACTTGAAAAATCATTCTTCAATTCATGAAATTTTATTTTATGACGTTCTAATATTTCAGCAAGATGAAACACTTTGGAAGCATCTTTTTCATCACCAAAAATAATAGCTCCACCTTTTGAAGCTTCTTTTCTTGAATTTCTGAAAAACTCTTTTTGATACTCTAACATTTCTTTTCGCATTGAAACGGCAGCTTCTAATGTAGATAGCGCTGCTGTAAATTGATTGCGAATTGTAAAAGGAAAAGTTAAGATTCCGTTATCGCTTTCTTGTGCATGTCCTCTAGAGGAAGCTTGTTCAAATAAAATTCCAACTGCTCCATTAATGTCTGGAAATGTAGATCCTTTTCCGTAGTAAAAATCATCAAAACTTTCTTCAGTATAATATAAGCTCCCTATTTTATTAAATGCTTTTGCATGAAATTTTGCAATAGCTCCAGTTAAATCTTGATTTTTTTGAGGAGTTAAGGGGTGAGTTCTTGAAGGAATTCCTGGCTGAAAAAAGAAACTTGAATTCGTCCCCATTTCATGGTGATCGGTTAAGATATTTGGATACCAATTATGAAACGTTTTTATTCTTGCTCTACTTTCAGGTAATTGAGCTGGTAACCAATCTCGATTCATATCGAACCAATAATGATTGGTTCTTCCTCCAGGCCAAACTTCCCTATATTCTCTGTCATTTGGATCGGGATTAATGTTTTTGCTTTTATGAACATTAGCCCAATAAGCAAATCGTTGTAAACCATCAGGATTGTATGAAGGATCTAATAGTATGACTGTATTTGCAAGTAAATTATCAATTTCTGAACCTTGAGCTGCCGCTAAATAATAGACTAGAGCTAAAGCTGCATTTGAACCGCTGGGTTCGTTACCGTGTATTGAAAAACCTTGATAAACTACAATAGGCATTTCACTTGTATTAATACCTGACGAATTATCTTCAGTTAATGAAACATGATTCTTTCGTATTTCTTCTAAATTTTTATGATTCTTTTTTGAAGTTACTGTAAGCAATAGAAGTGGTCTTCCTTCAAAAGTACTGCCTCTGTTTTCTATAGTAATGCGATTACTTTTTTCAGCAACAGCTTTCATGTATTGAACTAGCTTATCATGTGTAATATGCCAATCTCCAATTTCATGTCCTATAATACTTTTTGGAGTAGGGATTTGTGAATTATATGTTATGTCTTCAGGAAGGTAATAACTTAAATCTACTTGATAATCTTGAGCTAAAAATTGTGTAGAAATAAATAGGAATAGCGTAACTAAAAAATGCTTCATAAATGAACTTATGTTTTTGTTAAAGATATAAAAAAACCGTCCTTAATTAAATTAATTGAGGACGGTTTGTATATTTTGTAGAGAATTCTATTTATATATCGTCAAATTCAATATCAGTGAAGCTAGAAGCGTTAGGCTCTTCTTTTGTAACTTCAGTGCTTTCAGTTTCTTCTCTTTTATAATCTTTTTGGTGTCTTTCACTAATTACTTCTTCACCTTTTTCATTTATTATGAAATCTATCATTTCGTCTAAATTCTCTTTGAACTCAGAAAAATCTTCTTTGTATAGATATATTTTGTGTTTTTTGTAATGAAAAGATCCATCATCATTTGTAAACTTTTTACTTTCAGTAATGGTAAGGTAATAATCACCAGCTCTAGTAGCTCTTACATCAAAAAAATAGGTGCGTCTTCCTGCACGCATTACTTTTGAATGTATTTCTTCACGTTCCATCATATTCTGATCACTCATAATTTTATTTTATATAGGTTATGCCAAAAATCTAAAAAAAAAACCAAAAATTGTAAATAAATCTACATTTCTTTTTCTAAAAGTTGTTTGTTGTATAATTCTTTATAATATCCATCAATGATTTTCAATTCATTATGTGAACCTTGCTGAATTATTTTGCCTTCTTCTAACACAATAATTTTGTCTGAATTTTTCACTGAAGAAATTCTATGACTTACAATTATTGTTGTTTTTTCCTGTGATATTTCAGAAAGATTTTTTAATATTTTCTCTTCTGTTTCAGTATCTACTGCAGAAAGACAATCATCAAATAATAAAATTTTCGGATCTTTAATTATTGCTCTTGCGATAGAAACTCTTTGTTTTTGTCCACCACTTAAGGTGATTCCACGTTCCCCTAAAACTGTATCGTATCCATTTTTAAAAGCATCGATGTTATCATGAACTACTGCATTTTTGGCTGCTTCGATAACTTCATCCTTACTTGCATTTTCTTTTCCAAATTTTATATTTTCTAATATACTTTCACTAAATAGAAATGCATCTTGAGGTACATATCCTATTTCGCTTCTTAAACTTGACAAGTTTAGTTGTGAAATATTGGTTTGATCAATATTTAAATATCCATTTTCAATGTCATATAATCTTCCGATTAGCTCTAAAATAGTTGATTTACCAGAACCTGTATTTCCAATAATGGATAAAGTTTCACCTGGATTTACTTTAAATGAAATATTTTTTAATGCTGTAATATTAGTATCAGGATACGTAAAAGTTACATCGTTAAATTCGATTGCGCCATAAATTGGAGTTTCTTTTTCGGTGTTATTAATTATGTCTGGCGTCTCTTTTAAAAATTCATTGATTCTTTTTTGTGAAGCTTCAGCTTGTTGTATCATTGAAGTTACCCAACCAATTACAGCAACCGGCCAAGTTAACATTTGTACATATATTAAAAATTCGACTATAGTTCCAAAATCTATGATTCCATCAATTACTTGTTGGCCTCCAATATAGATTACTGAAATACTACTACATCCAATTAGTAACACCATTAATGGAAAAAACAAAGCTTGAACTTTCGCTAGATCAATATTTTTATCCATACTACCTTCAGATAATTCAACAAAACTTGAATTTGTTCTGTCTTCAATTCCGTAGGCTTTAATTACAGAAATCCCACTAAAACTTTCTTGTGCAAATGAAGTCAACTTTGATAAGTATTCTTGTACTATTGTACTTCTCTTATGAATAGCAACACTTAATTTATAAATAGCAACTGAAAGAATTGGTAAAGGTGCAATTGCATATAGAGTAAGGGTTGGAGCTTTATAAAACATGTAGGATAAAGCAATAATAAGCAAAGTTATATTTGTTACACTATACATTAATGCAGGCCCTACATACATTCTAACTTTTGAAACATCTTCACTAATACGGTTCATTAAATCACCAGTTCTATTTTTTTTATAAAACCCTAAGGAAAGGTTCTCATACTGCTGAAATATTTCATTTTTTAAATCAAATTCAATATATCTAGAGACCACAATAAAAGTTTGTCGCATTAAAAAAGTGAAGAAAGCTGCTAATAGCGTTGTACCTATTATGAGCATTATGTTTGTAAGCAAATCTGACTTTACAATGGCAAGATCAGTAATATCTTTATTAATATATCTTTCTACAACATTAATTGTATCTCCAATGAACTGAGGTACAAACACTTTAAAAATTGTTGAGATAACCGTAATAATAAGTCCTAATAATAATCGACCTCTGTATTTAATAAAATAATGGTTAAGGCTCTGTAATTCTTTCATTTATGTAACAATAATTTTATTAACAAATTCGTATTTATCTTATGATTATTTTGCAGGACTGTTAGTAAACGATTACTTTTGCCCGTCCTTTTTATGGATATTTAAAAATAATAAATATATGATTACTGAAGTAGTAAACACAAAAGAACTTCAAAAATTGGATCCAGTTTTTGGTCAGATGTCATTCGACAATCATGAACAAATTGTTTTTTGCAACGACAAAGATACTGGATTAAAAGCAATAATAGGAATACATAACACAGTAATGGGTCCTGCATTAGGAGGTACTCGTATGTGGAATTATAATAATGAATGGGAAGCTGTAAATGATGTGCTTCGTCTTTCAAGGGGGATGACTTATAAAGCTGCTGTAACTGGGCTTAATTTAGGTGGCGGTAAAGCTGTAATTATAGGTGATGCTAAAACTCAAAAGACTCCTGAGTTAATGTTACGATTTGGTGAATTTGTTCATTCTTTAAGTGGAAAATATATTACGGCAGAAGATGTTGGAATGGCAACTAGTGACATGGATTTAGTAAGAACTGTAACTCCATATGTAACTGGTATTTCTGAAGAAAAAGGAGGAGCTGGTAATCCATCACCAATCACTGCTTACGGTGTGTTTATGGGAATGAAAGCAGCTGCGAAGTATGCTTTTGGTAGTGATATATTAGAAGATAAAGTAGTTTATGTTGAAGGAATTGGAAATGTAGGTGAAGCTTTAGTTGAAAACCTTTCTAATGAAGGAGCTAAAATTTATATTTCAGATATCAATAGAGAGCGTTTAGAAGAAATTCGTGATAAGTATAGTGTTACTATTTATGAAGGGGATAATTTATATGCAGAGGAAATGGATATTTATGCACCATGTGCATTAGGAGCTACTATTAATGATGAAACAATTTCTCAAATCAAAGCGAAAGTAATTGCTGGCGCTGCAAATAATCAATTGGCTGAAGAGCAAAAGCATGGAATTTTACTTAGAGAAAAAGGAATTGTTTATGCTCCAGATTTTTTAATTAATGCAGGTGGAATTATTAATGTGTATGCAGAATTAGAAAACTATGGTCGTAAAGAGATTGTTAGAAAAACTGAAAACATTTATAATACTACTTTAGAAATTCTTAAAAATGCTGAAATAAATGGTGTAACAACTCACCAAGCTGCATTTGACGTAGCTCAAAGTAGAATTGATGCAAGAAAGCTAAAGAATAGCTAAAAATTAAAATTTTTTAAAAGCACATTGTAAATTATAATGTGCTTTAATATTTATACATAAGT
>JAHRWC010000241.1 GCA_019090365.1 Flavobacteriaceae bacterium | reverse complement strand
TAGTCGTCGGCAGCGTCAGATGTGTATAAGAGACAGGTTTGACTACTTTTAATGTGTTGTTTAAGAATAAATCACAAAATTTTATAGGCGATAGTGCCAAAAAATAAAGGAACAATATTTGTTCAGATAATAGAATAATTTAAAAAATTGAATATGGAAGAAATGCAACAGGTTCAAGAACATAGAATAGTAAGTGGATTGGCAGAAGATGCTAAAGTTGCTTTTTATAAAAAGACATACACACATTTAGCCTTTGCTGTGCTATTATTTATTTTAGTTGAAACAATATTTTTTCAAATTCCGCCTTTAGTAAATTTTGCAATGTCCTTAACCCAAGGCTGGTTATGGCTTGTTATGCTTGGAGGTTTTATGCTAGTGACTAGTTATGCTGAAAAAATGGCTATAAACAGTCACGATAAGTCTAAACAATATTTAGCCCTATTGCTTTATGTTATGGCAGAAGCATTTATTTTTATCCCTTTAATTTTAATTTCAATTAGTATTGCAGGAAATGGAGGTACCGAAATTTTATCACAAGCTGCAATCTTAACCTTATCATTATTTTCAGGACTTTCAGCTGTTGTATTATTAACTAAGAAGGATTTTTCATTTATGAAATCAGGATTGGCAATAGGATTTTTTATTGCCCTCGGATTAATAATCGCAGGAACATTATTTGGTTTTAATCTTGGTTTATGGTTTAGTGTTGGGATGGTGTTATTAGCTTCAGGTTCTATATTATATCAGACTTCAAACATGGTACATAAATACAGTGAAGATCAATATGTAGCTGCTTCTTTAGGTTTGTTTGCTTCATTAATGTTACTTTTCTGGTATATTTTGAGCATTTTAAATAGAAATTAATTCTGTTTAGTTAATTTATTGATACTAAACTAGATTGACTCTTCGTTTCTAATAAATAGTATTGATATTGAAATTAGTTTCAATATTACTAGTACCCCAATTTCTATGATGCTACTATTACAATACGATGAAAACTACTTGTGGCTTGCACCTTATGGCTATGCAATTGTATTTGCAGGGTTTTTATTCTTCTTGTTTAGAGTTTTTGAAACATGGTATGCAGGGGCTTTCGACAAACCTTTGTTTAGGCATTATTATGTGTACAAGAAACTTTCAGATTCTAAAATTGAAATCTTAAAAGAAGAATTTGAATTCTATAATTTAATATCTAAAAAGCACAAGCGACAATTTCAACATCGAATCTCATTATTTTTAGAAAATAAAAAGTTTGTAGGAAGGGAAAACATCGAAATAACTGAACGTATGGAAGTTCTTGTCGCTTCCATTGGTTGTATGTTAAGCTTCGGAAGAAAAAATTTTAATTATGGCTTAATTGAGCATATACTAATTTATCCAGGACAGTTTTATAGCAATACCAATGAAGCATATCATATTGGAGAGTTCAATCCGAGAGGTAGAGCATTAGTGATTTCATGGAAGGATTTTGAACATGGATACAGAATTACCGATGATAATAAAAACTTAGGGATCCATGAGTTTATGCATGCAATGCAATTAGAAGCCAAACAGAGTAGAGATACAGATTCTTCAAGGTTGGTGAAACAATTTCAGAATATTTTAAAACACTTAACGAATCAAGAAGTGAAAAATAAGTTGGATGAAACTAGGTTTTTTAGAGCCTATGCTTTTACGAATCAATATGAGTTTTTAGCTGTTTTAGCTGAATACTTTATAGAATCACCTTCAGAGTTTAAAGAACATTTTCCTCAACTTTATAACCATACACAGAAACTACTCAACTTTAATTTTGCACATTATTAAAAAGGCCCATTTTAATTAAATGAACCTTTTATAAACTACACTTGTTTTCTGACATAAGAGATTTTCCAAAGAACATCCCAATGGTTACCATTATTTTTTGTGCCTAACCATTCCCATGAAAAAGCATCTTTAGAGATATTTTTAAAGACCATTTTCCTTCCTATTTTAACACCATCCTTCTCTGTTATTTTTGTTTTAAAAACAGGATTTCCATTCTCTAAAGTTCCTGTAAATAAATAATGAGCGCCTTGATTGTCAACCCAAGTCTGATTCCATTCATTAGTAAGCGTATTATATATCGAAAGGCTTAAACCATTAAACTTTGTGCTTGGATCTTCAAACTCTTCCTTAATCACATTACCGTCTAATACTTTTGAAATAGTATTTGTTCCAGTAATAGTAGTTCCTTCAGAACTTTCCCAAGTAGCCTCCCAGGTACCCAACCAAAAATCGAATGAACTATTATTTAATTCTTGTGAATTGCTTACCGAATATATCATGAATAGCATAAAAAAAATTATTTTTTTCATGGTCTATTTCTTAACGATTACTTTTTGAGAATACTTTTTTCCTTCTTTTGAAATAGCAATAATAAAATATAAACCTTCTGTATTATGATTAGCATTCCAAACAAGAGTTCCTTCAGGTTGAATTGTTTCAATTAGCTTACCAATAGCATTATATATTTGAATGGTTTTAATTTCAATAGCTAAGTTAGATGCTAAATGAAATGTAGATCCAATAGTTTCAGAAATTATATTCTGTTCATTATAATCATTCACTGAAGCAATAGGTTCTTCTCTAATAACAACTGCATT
>JAHRWC010000240.1 GCA_019090365.1 Flavobacteriaceae bacterium | reverse complement strand
TGAAGCTGATAAACTTATTGAAAAAATTACTTCAGAAAAAACTGCTACGGCTGTTGAAGATAATACGAATGAAAAATCGAATGAATCTATTTCTTCTGAAGCTGAAAATTTAATTAAGAAAGAAACCAATATTTCTGAAACAACTAAAACTGATGAAGCTGTATCTAATACAAACAATTCAGATTCAGAAGAAAAAATTACTGAGGTTGAAGAAAGTGATAAACCATCAATTTTTGATGCTATAGAAGATAAAAACAACACAGAAGAAGCAGTAGCTTCAAATGATAATGAGCCAGATAATCGCTGGGATGTAACTCCAAATTTTGCTCCAGTTTTTTATAATTCTTTAGAAGATGGCTCTTCAATTGATCCTTCTTTTGCAGACAATGCTCAAAGTGGTGATGTTAATTTTAGTTACGGAATTCAAGTAGCATATAATGTAACAGATAAATTGAGTGTTCGCTCGGGTGTTAATAATGTGAATTTAAGTTACACCACAAAAGGAATTGAACTTGGAACAGGCCCTGTTTCAGCTGCTTTAAAAAGTATTGATTACGGAAATAAATCTATTGTTCTATCTGCTTACGATAAAGGCACTTTAGCTAATAGTACTGGTGAAGCCGATGATCCTTTTGGAAATGTTACTCCAAAATCAACCAACGGAGAAGCAGAAATCAATCAAAAAATAAACTATTACGAAATTCCATTGGAATTAAAATATTCGCTTGTTAATAATAAATTCGGTGTTAATTTAATAGGTGGACTAAGTACATTGTTTTTAGGAAATAATGAAATATC
The DNA here is from genome assembly GCA_019090365.1 of Flavobacteriaceae bacterium. Lineage (GTDB taxonomy): Bacteria > Bacteroidota > Bacteroidia > Flavobacteriales > Flavobacteriaceae > Marifrigoribacter. The sequence continues at coordinate 3,625 of JAHRWC010000240.1, read as the reverse complement.
AGTTAATGCTGGGGATTTTGAAAGCATTCTTGGCGAGGCAAATAATTTATCAACAGTAAGTTTTACAACTAATGTAGGTGTAGGCCTTAATTATAAGTTTTCAAAAAAGTTTATGTTTAACATAGAGCCTATGTTTAAATATCAACTCAATCCGTACACAGATTCATCTGTAAATTACAAACCCTATTATATTGGTATATATAGTGGATTGAGTTTTAAATTTTAGTTTAGGTTAAGTTGGTTGGGCTTGTAAAAGCTTTAACAGAAAAAACCGTTCTTCGCCATAGAACGGTTTTTTTTATTTTACCCTTTCACGGTTGGATGTAATAATTCATTAAGAATTATTTCTCTCGTCTGCATTCTTAGCATTCTTTTATCTTCCATTTCTAGTATTCCTGTCGGAATTATTTGGTGGGTTTTCACTCTCATTTTTCCAGGACCACCACTAAAAAAAGTATATGAAAAACGTTTTTTGTTATCATGAAAAGTCATCGGTGCAATTGGGATATTGTGATTAATAGCCATTCTAAAAGCTCCATCTTTAAATGTATCTAATACAATACTCTCATCATCGGGAACGCCTCCTTCAGGAAAAATACAAACACTATAACCTAAATCTAACTTTTCTTGTGCTCTTTTAAAAACTCCAATTCTACTCTGTCTACTGTCTCTATCTACTAAAATACAGGTGCGTTTATAGAAAAAACCAAACAATGGAATCTTACTCAACTCTTTTTTACCTACAAAGACAAAAGGATTTTTTGTTGTGTATAACATCAACATGATGTCTGTCATTGAAGTATGATTAGCAACAAACATATAACTTTGTCCCTTTTGATATTCTTCTTCTCTTTCAATTTTAGGTATAAATCCCATCCCGTATAGGATGAACTTAGACCAACCTCTTGCTAGTTTAAAAAAGAAAGGATACCATTCTTCTTTTAAAATACTAATTAATAAAATAGGCAATAAGGCTATGATATAAATAAACATTAAAAAGTAGAACCATATGCGGTAAAATAAAATGGCTGTATTTTTTATTAATCTCATATTAATGCCAAAAATAGCAAATTGAATATAATCAATACGCTAAAAAAATTACCTTTGCTGAACTTTATATGTTTTAAAATAAAATTCTTCCTTTAAAGGAATATATTATGTCAAGAATATTAACAGGAATACAAAGTACAGGAACACCTCATTTAGGAAATATCTTAGGAGCATTATTACCAGCAATTAAAATGGCAAATGACCCTAAGAATGAATCATTTCTATTTATTGCAGATATGCATTCATTAACCCAAATAAAGGACCCTGAAGTTTTAAGAAATAACACTTATAGTACAGCTGCAACATGGCTTGCTTTTGGATTAGATATAGAAAAAACTGTTTTTTATCGTCAAAGTGATATCGCTCAGGTTACTGAACTTACTTGGTATTTAAGTTGTTTCTTCCCGTATCAAAGATTGACACTTGCTCATTCTTTTAAAGACAAGGCTGATCATTTAGATGATGTAAATTCTGGTTTATTTACCTATCCAATGTTGATGGCTGCAGATATTCTTTTATATGATGCTGAAATAGTTCCTGTTGGAAAAGATCAATTACAACATTTAGAAATGACTCGTGATGTAGCTTCACGTTTTCATGCAAAATTGGGAGAAACATTTGTTATTCCTGAAGCAAAAGTTCAAGAAGAAACAAAGTTAATTCCTGGTACAGACGGTCAGAAAATGAGTAAGTCTAAGAATAATATTATCAATATTTTTCTTCCTGAAAAAAAGCTTCGCAAACAAATTATGGGAATTCAAACTGACAGTACTCCTTTAGAAGAACCTAAAGACCCAGATACTTGCAATTTGTTTTCACTTTATAAGTTATTAGCTTCTCCTTCTGAAATTGAAACAATGAGAACTAATTATGAAGCTGGTGGTTATGGTTATGGTCATGCAAAACAAGCTTTTTATGAATTAGTCCTTGCTACATACTCTGAAGAGCGTTCTCGTTATAATTACTACATGGAAAACTTAAATGAAGTTGACAAAGCACTTGAAATAGGCGCTGCTAAAGCAAAAAATGTAGCAGATTCAGTTTTAAAAAGAGTACGATCTAAAGTAGGATATTAAATCAGTTTAAATATTTTTCCTGGTAAAGGTTGAACCAACCCTTTTAATTCTAAATTAAGCAGTAAGGTTGCAACTTTATAAGTTGGCATATTGGCTTTAATAGCAATAGCGTCTAACGATTCGCTATCTTTTTGTTTTAAAATATTATACATTATTTTTTCTTCCGAAGTGAGTTCTACAAACAAAGTGGTTTGTTGAGTTTTGGGTTTTTCATTTTTTAATTGCCATCCTAAATGGTAAATGATATCTGCTGCTGAATTCACTAAATGTGCCTGTTGTGTTTTTATTAAATTATTACAACCTTGACTTTGTGAATCAGTTGCTCTTCCTGGAATTGCAAAAACTTCTCTATTATATGAATTTGCAATATCAGCTGTAACCAAACTTCCTCCTTTTTCAGCAGATTCAATCACTATTGTAGCTTCACTTAATCCTGCTATTATTCTGTTTCGTTTTAAAAAATTTGTTCTATCAAATGCATCATTACTCCAAAATTCTGTAATAAATCCGCCGTTTCCCATTATTTGTTCATTGTACTTGCTATGAATTTTAGGGTAGGTTTGATTCATTCCATGTGCTAAACAAGCAATAGTTTGAAGGTTATGATTTAAGGAAGTTTTATGTGCGACAATGTCTACACCATATGCATAGCCTGAAACAATTATGGGGCATAATGGCGCGATTTCTTCTATTAAGTTTTCACAGAAAATTCTTCCATAGGTTGTAATTTTTCGAGTACCAACTATGCTGATTATTTTTTTATTCTGAAGATTAATAGTTCCTTTTCTGAAGATTAATATTGGACCATCAATACAATTTTTTAAATGTTGAGGATAGTCTTCATCCAAAAAACAACTAAATGAAATACCATTCTTCTCCATGAATTTTATTTCTTCTTCAGCTTCAAGTAAATGTATTTTGGCGTCAAGATTTTTTAATTTAAAAGCACCAACTCCTTCAACTTTAAGTAAATGTCTTTTTTTCTCTTTAAATATTCCTTCAGCAGAGCCAATAGTTAACAACAATTTTTTAGCTGAAATATCTCCTAAATTAACAACACGCTGCAAAGCCAATGTATACAGCAATTCATTTTTTGAAAGCATTAAAAATCTAAAATAGAGGGAGGTATTAAGGAATTTTAAATATATAAGTTATTTGTTAATAATTTCCTTTTTAGAAGCTTAATATCCATTGAAAAAATCCTATTTTTGTTTATATGCAATTAGCTTCTTACATAAATGACCTATTATTTCGCTATGAATGTGTTATTATTCCAGGATTTGGAGCATTTTTAACACAATATCATTCTGCAAAGATTGATGAAATTTCAAATACTTTTACACCTCCAGGAAAATTAGTATCCTTCAACAGGCAATTGCAAACAAATGATGGTTTATTAGCTAATTACATTGCAACTATAGAAAAATGTAGCTACGAGACATCGCTTCAAAGAATTAGAAATTTTACTGGAAAATTATCTTTACAGCTTTCAGAAGGTA
>JAHRWC010000239.1 GCA_019090365.1 Flavobacteriaceae bacterium | reverse complement strand
TCACCTTGGTTAGAAGCATTTACAAATGCTCGTAATTGGATAGAAAACAACTAGTTAATTCTATTAAAATTTATATTACTTTTTTATAACGTTATTTCCTGATTATTATCATGAAATTCAGGTAGGGTTTTACATACTTTAGATGTTCTTAATTGTATAGTCTCAAGTATAATTTAATAATAAAGCCCGCAATGAAAAAATGTATGATTGCTGTGTTTATTTTCTTCTGTTTTATAGGGAATGCACAAAATGAAAAAGAAATCTACCAAAGAGCAAAAATTTCAATAAATAGTCAAGACGATTTAAAAACATTAGGATCATTAGGAATTCCAATTGAACACGGAACTCATAAAAAAGGAACTTTTATAATTTCTGAATTTTCTGTTTCAGAATTAGAAATAGTTAGAAGTGCTGGTTTTCGTGTTGAAGTTTTAATTGAAGATGCTACAGCTTACTTTCTTGAACAAAATAGACTGAATAGAAATCCTGAAAAAAATCCAACTTGTGGTGATGCAAGTGTAGATTATCAAACTCCAGACAATTTTAGTTTAGGTTCTATGGGAGGATATTTAACCTACCAAGAAATGTTAGATCAGTTAGATTTAATGAAAAACTTATATCCTGATTTAATAACTACAAAATCAAATATTCATAACTTCTTAACGGAAGGACAGCCTGATAATTCAACGACACCTTCTATTGGTAGTAACGGAATTAAATGGGTGAAAATAAGTGACAATCCTGATAATACTTCAGAAGGAGAGCCACAAATTCTTTATACAGCGATTCACCATGCACGTGAACCTGCATCTTTATCACAATTAATATTTTACATGTGGTACTTGTTAGAAAATTATGACACAAATCCAGAAGTACAAAGTATCATAAACAATACGGAGTTATATTTTGTTCCTGTAATTAATCCTGACGGATATTTATACAATGAAAAAACTGATCCTAACGGTGGAGGTTATTGGAGAAAAAATAGAAAGAATGGTTATGGGACCGACCTTAATAGAAACTATGAATATTATATAAATGGAGATCCAAACAACGGAATTTGGGGTGGTGAAGGTGCTTCAAATGACCCTGGAAGTGATGTATATCATGGTCCTACTCCATTTTCAGAAGTAGAAACACAAGCAATGAAATGGTTTGTTGAAAACCATGATTTCGTAATGGCATTTAATAATCACACTTCAGGTGATTTATTGCTATACCCTTTTGGCTATACTGATAATATGCCTACTCCAGAAAATGATTTATTTGTTGCAATGTCATCTGAGTTAGTTTCACAAAACGGATTTAATAATATTCTTTCTTCTGAATTATATCCAGCTGCAGGAGATAGTGATGATTTTATGTATGGAACTGTTGGTACACATGATAAAATTTATGCTTTCACACCAGAAATCGGCCCATCATTTTGGCCTCCTTCAAGTCAGATTATCCCTATAAGTAAAGGAATGATGTATTTAAATTTGACTGCAGCAAAAATGGTGAACAATTATGCTTCAGTGAAAGAAACATCTTCTGTATATGTTGGTGATCAAACTTCTATAGATAGTCCTTTCGACATTAAAAGATTAGGAATATCAGGAAACGGAAACTTTACAGTGAGTATTAATCCAATTTCAGCAAACATTGTTTCTGTAGGTTCACCTGTAAACTATAACAATATGGATCCCTTTGAAGCTGATAACGGAATCATACAATATACATTAGATGCTGGAACCTCTTCAGGTGATGATATTGTGTATGAATTAATTGTAAATAATGGAAGCTATGATAATGTGACTTTAATAAATAAAAAGTTTGGAAACCTCTTAGCTATTTTTGAAGACCCAGGTAATAGTGTTACAGATAATTTTGATAACAATGGTTGGGGTACAACAACATCAACGTTTGTATCTCCTTCTAGTTCTATAACAGATTCACCAAGTGGGGATTATTCAAATAATGATAATAAAACAATAACATTAAGCAATGAAGTTGATTTAACTGATGCAACTGGTGCCAATGCTTCATTTTATGCTAAATGGGATATTGAAAGTGATTATGATTATGTACAATTTGAAGTTTCAGTTAATAATGGTTCTTCATGGATAGCTCAATGTGGTAAATACACTAATGAAGGAAGTGAAAATAATAGTCAGCCAACTGGTGAACCATTATATGATGGAACACAAAATGATTGGGTGTTAGAAGAAATAGATTTAAGTGATTACTTAGGAGAAAACATTTTAGTACGTTTTCAATTTAGATCAGATAATGGGGTACGTGAAGATGGATTCTATTTTGATGATTTAAAAATCAATGTGATTGATGAAGGTACGATAGGAGTTTCAGATTTTGAAGATTCTCAATTCAGCATTTATCCAAATCCTGTTAAAGATGTATTAAACATTAATACTCCTATCTCTAATTATACTATTGAGATTTATTCGATGCAAGGACAGTTAGTACGTCTGAGTAAAATACATTCAGGTTCTCATGTAATAGACTACTCTAGCTTAGCTAATGGGGTCTATATTTTAAAGCTTTCATCTGAGGAAGCTTCACAAACTTTTAGAATTATTAAAGAATAAATAATAATTTCAACTATTGCATTTAAAGGAGTAATTTTTATTGCTCCTTTTTTTTGTACTTTTAAGAAAAAATTAAATATGAAAAAGATATTACTAATCTTAGGTCTTTGTATGGTTTCTTTTGGGTTCGCTCAAGAACGGCAAGAAACTCACCAAAGAGCAAAAATTAATTATTCTTCAATTAATGACCTTAAAATTTTAAGTGATTTAGATATTCCTGTAGATCATGGAACTCATAAAAAAGGACACTTTCTAATTTCTGATTTTTCAATTTCAGAATTAAACCGAGCAAAAGAAGCTGGATTTAAGGTTGATGTTATCATTGAAGATGCAGCAGAATATTACCTTCAGAATAACAAAAAGAACTTACCATCTAAAAGAAATTTATCTTGTGGCGAATCTAACAGTACAGATTATACAACTCCAGATAATTTTAATTTAGGTTCAATGGGTGGTTATTTCACCTACCAAGAAATATTAGATCAATTAGATTTAATGAAGTCTTTATACCCTAATTTAATTACTGAAAAAGAAAACATCAGTAATTTTTTAACGAATGGACAACCCGATAATTCAACGACACCTCCTATTGGTGGTAACGGAATTAAATGGGTGAAAATTAGCGACAATCCAGATAGTACTACTGAAGGTGAACCACAAATTTTATATACTGCAATTCATCACGCTAGAGAACCAACTTCTTTATCTCAGTTAATATTTTACATGTGGTATTTGTTAGAAAATTATGATGACAGTCCTGAAATTCAAAGTATTGTTAATAACACCGAATTATATTTTGTGCCAGTTATTAATCCAGACGGGTATTTATATAACGAAAAAACCAATCCGAACGGTGGAGGATTTTGGAGAAAGAACCGTTTTAATGGACATGGAATTGATTTAAATAGAAACTATGATTATTATATAAATGGAGATCCAAATCAAGGTGTTTGGGGAGGTGAAGGAACATCTAGTGATACCGATAGTAATGTTTATAGAGGAACAGCTCCTTTTTCAGAAGTAGAGTCACAGGCAATGAAATGGTTTTGTGAGCAACATAATTTTGTAATGGCTTTTAACAACCATAGTTCTGGTGATTTATTACTATTTCCACATGGATATGCTGTAGACACTCCTACAGTTGAACACGAATTATTTTCAGGAATTGCAGCAGAATTAGTTTCTCAAAATGGTTATACTGATCAAATTGCAGCCGATTTATATGCAGCGGCAGGAAATAGTGATGATTTTATGTATGGAACTATTAATACCCACGATAAAATATATTCTTTCACTCCTGAGATTGGAGATCAATTTTGGTTGAATTCTAACGAAATCATTCCAACTTGTAAAGAAATGATGTATTTAAATATTACTGCTGCTAAAATGGTCAATAATTTTGCTTCAGTAAAAGAAACCTCTCCTCTATTTGTTGGAGATGAAGCAACTGCGGATAGTCCTTTTGATATTAAAAGATTAGGTGTTTCCGGTTCGGGAGATTTTACCGTTAGTATTGTTCCTGTTTCAGCTAATATAAGCGCTGTAGGAACGCCTGTTTCATTTACAGGATTAGAACCTTTAGAATCTTCAGATGGCATGATTTCTTATACTCTTGAAGCTGGAATACAAGCCGGTGATGATATAGTTTTTGAATTGATTGTTAATAATGGAGATTATGATTCTTCTACATTAATCACAAAGAAATTTGGTTCTTTATTACCTGTATTTGAAGACCCAGGAAATAGTGTTTCAGATAATTTTACAAATAACGGTTGGGACACTACAACTTCAACTTTTGTTTCGCCATCTAGTTCTATAACAGAATCTCAAGGTGGAGATTATTCAAATAACGCTAATGAAACTATTACAATTAGTGATGAAATAGATTTAACCAATGCAATTGGGGCAAATGCTACATTTTATGCAAAATGGGAAATTGAAAACAATTGGGATTATACACAGTTTGAAATTTCTATAGATAACGGAAACAATTGGATTCCTCAATGTGGAAATTATACCAATGAAGGTAGTAATAATAGCGGACAACCAACGGGTGAGCCATTATACGACGGATTTCAAACAGATTGGGTATTAGAAGAAATTAACTTAAGTGATTATTTAGGTGAAAACATTTTAGTTAGGTTTCAGTTTAGATCTGATGGTTTAGAAACTGAAGATGGATTTTATTTCGACGATTTAAAAATAAATATCGTTGAAGATGGTACGGTAGGAATTGAGGATTTTGAAAATAATATATTTAATGTGTATCCGAATCCTGTTCAGGATATATTGAATATCACTACACCTTTATCAAATTATTCAATCGAAGTATATACAATTCAAGGGCAATTAATTCAGAAAAAAATAAACATTTCTGAATCATCGACATTCGATTACAGTAGTTTTTCAGATGGAATTTATTTAATGAAACTTTCATCAGAAAACATTTCACAAACAGTTAAGATTGTGAAACAGTAATAATTATATACCTATATTTTAAAAAAGGAGTTACCTAAAAGTAACTCCTTTTTTATTTCAAATAAAACTTAATATTTTTTGTATTTTGCAAAGACAATAACATGACTATGATCGACGTAAAAAGACTCTTTGATTTCCCATATTATCAGCTTGAAAATTTTGATTTAGATAAATCTTTAGTTTCTAAAAAAAATGGGGAATGGATCGCAACTTCAACAAGAGAGTATTTAGATAAAGCAAATGCAATTAGTAGAGGTCTTTTAAGATTAGGGGTTCAGCCCAATGATAAAGTAGCAATTATTTCTATGACAAATAGAACCGAATGGAACATTTGTGATATTGGTATTTTACAAGTTGGTGCGCAAGATGTCCCTATCTATCCAACTATTTCTAAAGAAGATTATGAGTATGTTTTAAATCATAGTGAAAGTGTTTATTGTTTTGTTTCCTGTACTGAAGTTTTTGATAAAATAAATAGTATAAAAGATAATGTTCCTTCTTTAAAAGGAATTTATTCATTTGATGATTTAGGGAGCTGTTCTAATTGGTCTGAAGTTTTAGAATTAGGTAAAGACGAAAGCAATCAAGATGAAGTTGAGCAACGTAAAGCAAATGTAAATGAGAACGACTTAGCTACTTTAATTTACACTTCTGGTACTACTGGAAGACCTAAAGGAGTAATGCTTTCTCATAAAAATATTACAAGTAATGCATTGGCGAGTGCAGATCGATTGCCTATCGATTTAGGAAGATCAAAAGCATTAAGCTTTTTACCAGTATGTCACATATACGAACGTATGCTTTTATATATGTATCAATATTGTGGAGTACGTATTCATTTTGCTGAATCATTAGAAACGATAAGTGATAATTTAAAAGAAATTCAACCCGAAGTAATGACAGCTGTTCCGAGGCTTCTTGAAAAAGTTTATGATAAGATACATGCAAAGGGAGCGGATTTAAAAGGTATTAAAAAAATGCTTTTCTTTTGGGCTGTTGATTTAGGTTTAAAATACGAACCTTATGGTCAAAATGGATGGTGGTATGAAAAGAAACTAAAGCTTGCTAGAAAATTAATTTTCAGTAAATGGCAAGAAGCGTTAGGCGGAAATTTACAAGCAATAGCTTCAGGTAGTGCTGCTTTACAATCTAGATTAGCACGAATTTATAATGCTGCTGGAATACCCGTAATGGAAGGCTATGGTTTAACTGAAACTTCACCTGTAGTAAGTGTAAACGATATGCGTGAAGGTGGTTTTAGAATTGGTACTGTTGGTAAACCAATTGCTGATACTGAAGTTAAAATTGCTACAGATGGTGAAATACTTATCAAAGGTCCTCAAGTGATGATGGGCTATTATAAGGATGAAAAATTAACCAATGAAGTATTAAGAGATGGTTATTTTCATACTGGAGATATTGGTGTCATTGATGAAGATGGTTTCTTAAAAATTACCGACCGTAAAAAAGAAATGTTTAAAACGAGTGGCGGAAAATATGTAGCTCCCCAGATTATAGAAAATGCGATGAAACAATCTTTCTTTATTGAACAAATAATGGTGGTTGGTGAAGGAGAGAAAATGCCAGCTGCATTGGTACAAATTAGCCCTGAGTTTATTCATGATTGGGCAGAAAGAAAAGAAATTTCAATTGGAGATACTCTTGAGGAAATTTCAAAAAATGAGCGTGTAATAAAGCGTGTCGGTAAAGAAATAAACCATTGCAATGAACGCTTTGGAAAATGGGAAAAAATTAAACGTTTTGAAATCACACCAGATGTTTGGTCAATTGAAGAAGGTCACCTCACTCCTACCACTGTCTCTTATACACATCTGACGCTGCCGACGCC
>JAHRWC010000238.1 GCA_019090365.1 Flavobacteriaceae bacterium | reverse complement strand
TCTGTTGAATTTACCCAATGTGTATAGAATCTGTGTGCCAATGCCAAAACAACGGTACCCACAAATAATCCGATAATGCCGTGAAGCATTACACCACCAATGGCTCCTAAAAATATTATTATAGTTGGTGTTTGTAATCCTTTTGATAACAATACTGGCTTTAAAAAGTTATCTAATAGTGATACGATTAAGATATATACTGTAAATATGATGGCATGAGTCATATTATCTGTTGTCGAAAATGCCAATATAATAGCAGGAATCACTGCTAAAGTAACAGGCACTTGAATTATAGCAGAAAACATTACGATCATAGCAAAAAGTCCAGCTGCTGGCAAACCAAATAATTTAAAACCAATAAAACTCAATAAGGTTTGTATAATGGCTACTAATAAAATTCCTTTTACAACACTTCTTATTGTATTACGAGACATAATTACAATGTCTTCTCCTCCTTTTCCAACTAGTTTATTTGCAAATTTTACTGAAGTATTATGACCTCCATCTGCATTATACATAAAGACTACCGCTATAATTAAAGAGATAATAAATAATACTAATGTGCCCATAATTCCTAAGAAACTACCAAAAACTCCTTTCCCTTTTTCTAAAATAAATTCTTTATGATTAATGGCGTATGTTTTAACATCTTTTGAGGCTTTATCCCAATCTGCGTAAATTTTATCTCCCATTGGCCAACTTTTTACTTTTTCTGTTGGAGCAGCAATATTTAATGTACCGTCTTTTAATTGTTGTATCGATTTTGTTGTGCTTTCTAATACTGAACTAAAAATGGTGTAGGATGGTACAGCTAATATGGTAACTGTAATTAAGGTGAAAAGTATAGAAACCAATTTTTTTCGTTTCTCACCAGCTATCTTTATTAATTTATGATAGAAGGGATAAATGGCAACCGCTAGAATGATTGCCCAAGCTAATGCACCTATAAATGGTTTAACAATAAATGATGCCCATAAAATTAGTCCTACTATGACTGCAAGTCTAATAAACGATGTGATGTTAATGTTGTTTTTCATTGTTATTGATTTTTAGTTTTCATTTTCCCATCCACCTCCTAAAGCCAAGTATAATTTAACGATAGATTGTAGATGTAATTTATAACTCTCTGATGCCTTTAACTGCGAACTAAATAATGAAGTTTGCAAATTAATAAATTCTAAGAAGGAAGTCACTCCTTCATTATAACGCACCCAAGATAAGTTTAAAGCTTCTTGCGAGAGTTGTAATTGTTCTTTTCTTATTTCGAATTCTTTATAATAAGTGTCAATTGCTATTAATGCATCTTCTACTTCTTGAAAAGCTAATAAATAGGCTTGTTCATATTCTATAACAATTTGATTGTATTTTTCTTCTTCAATTTGAATTGATTTATCAATACGTCCCTTATTAAAAATAGGCCCCACTATATTACCTGTTAATGTGCTGAACAACAAACTAGGATTGGTAATTTGAGATCCTACATCTAAGGACAATGTAAAGTTTGGATATTTTAGTGCTTCCGTAGCGCCAATAATTGCTAATTGTGCTTTTAGTTTTCTTTCTGAAATTAATATTGAAGGTCTTCGTTGTAACAAATCAACAGGAACACCTGTTGGTAATTCAGAAGGAAAAACCTGATTTTCTAATGCTAATCCTCTTGGAATTGATTTAGGCGTTGATCCCAAAACAGTACTCAAGGCATTCTCTAACTGTCCTCTTGCTCGTAACAATGCTTGTAAAGTAACTTCTGCTTCTTTTTGATTAATCGTTACTTGGTTTAAATCTACTTTAGAAATAAAGCCACCCTCATATCGCGCTTCAATTACATCTTTAAATTCGGTTAAGGATTTGATCATGTTTTCAGCAACAATGATCTTATTATCTACATCTCTCAAGGTAAAATAAATGGTTGCTATTTGAGTAACCAAAGTAGCTTGTACTTGTTTGTTGGCCATCTCTGTTGCCAGATATGCTTGAAATGCAGCTTCGTTTTGATTTTTAATTCTTCCCCATAAATCTAAGGTATAGGAAACATTTGCAGCTGCAATAACATTTTGAGTAGTTGCAGATTCAATGCTGTTTTTAGAAATAGCGCCCGTAAGACCATAGTTTACACTAGGGTATAATTGGGTTCCTGCAATTTCTAATTGAAGCTGTGATTGTTTTATTAAACTAACCGTATTTTTTAGTGTAAGATTATTATTGAGGCCTTCTTTAATCAACGAAACCAATGTAGCATCGTTAAAAATTTTCCACCAAGATATAGTAGCAAAGCTTGTAGTATCAATAGTTGTATTATTACTATAATTTGAAACTTCTTCTATTTGAGGAGCGACATAGTCTTTTTGTATTTTACAGGATGAAAGCCCTATAAAAACAGTAATTATTAAACAGTATTTTAGATATCTATTATTCATTCAATATTTTCGGGTTATTCAATGTGTTTACAATTTTAAAAGCTATTATTACATAAAGAATAGCTAAGCCTATTTGTAGCACGCGTTCCCAGATTGTATCGCCAGCTTCATTTGAGGAGGTGGCAATTACACCCATAACCACAAAAAAAGTATTAAAGCTAATTTTAAAAATTGGAGCTGTTTTTTTTCCTGAATATAAATTAATCACAAAATAAAAAGCCACACTTATTATTAAGAATATGTACAACATGTAACTGGGAGCAATTACTAGAATATTATAGGCTAAAACCCCTGCTAAACCTCCAAAAACATTTGCAAAAATAAGGGCAGGTCCTTTTTTAGATTGATAAATAAAAGGGTCGAAACTTAACAGTACTGCAAATACTAAGGTTAAAATAGCAATATTGGAATTGAACAGATAGAATATAAAAACTATAGGGAAAATTACGAGTAAACCATTAAAAGCCAATTTATCTAAATTCATGTTTTTATAGGCGATTGGATTCTTCTTTTCTATAATTTTATCTTCCTGCGTTGTTAAAGGGAAAATGAAAAATGCAATGCGAATCACAACCAAAGCAATAATCAAATTAAGAAGGAGTGCTGTTAATACTACACTACCCAATAAATTAGCTTTCAGACTTATAAATGGTATTAATACAGCCAGTATTAAAAACAGTAATCTTATCGTTTCAGGTATTTTTATGAATCGAAATGACCAATAAATAATCAATGCTAAAAGTGGAAGTAATACTAGTGGATAGTCAATTATATATTTACCAACTATTACACCAAAATACCCTAAAAGAGAAAGCCCTAATACAATCCCAATTTCTTTTTTTAAACCTAATGGTTTTTTATTAGGCTCTAAAAACATTAGTACAAAAATTGCAGTAATATGAGGAACTAAATAGCCTAAAGTTGTTGCGACAACAAGACCCAAAGTAACTCCAAACACACAACGTAAAACAGGTGTATCTTCTTTTAAGTTCCAGTAAAATCCCTTTACTTTATCTAACATAAGATAGTTTGGATATTATATATATGCGTGTACTTGCCAAAAAGTTAAGCAACCAATTGTTTCCTGTATAGACTACTATTTCTGCTTGACTTCCTTGTCGAAGGTTATGCATGATCTCTTTATCTTCAATTTCAATTATAACTGGAAATCGTTGTGGATCCCTTAGCCATCCTTGAGAGGTTGTAATTTTTGGTAATCCTCCAGTATTAGTTCTATCTGTACTTACTCCGTAGGCAATACTTTTTACCTTTCCTTTAAATATTTTTCCAGGAGCAATATCAAAAATCACATCAACTTCGTTATCTAATTTTATATTAGATATATTGTTTTCCTTTAGATTGGCCTGAATCCACATGGTATTGTTAGAAATCAAGGAAACTATAGATCTCCCTGCACTAGCAAAATATCCAACTTCTACATTAAAACTTTCAATAATCCCATCAGATGGAGCCACGATAGCAGTATGTGTCAAGTCCCATTGTGCTTTCTCTAATTGAGCTATAACTGCTTTTATGTCTGGGTTGTTAGCATCTGTTGGTCCTAATGCTGCAAGTTGTTTTTCTACACTTGCTTTCGAAGAAGCTACATCTTCTATCGCGTTTAAATATGATGCTTCAGAACGGTCTTTATCTCGTTCAGAAAGTGCTCCTTCATTTTGAGCAATAACTCTTTGGGTTCGTTCCCAATTTTTTGTAGCTCTTTCCAAATTAACTCTAGACTTACTCAATCTTGCTGTAGCTGCTTTTATAGAAGATACTCCTGCACTAATAGATTGTGAAACTTTTTCAAGATTTGTTTCAGCAATCGCAACAGCAATTTCATAAGGTTTTCTATCAATTATAAAAAGGGTATCTCCTTTTTTTACTTCGGAATGTAAGCCAACATTTACCTTTGTAACATAGCCATTAACCATTGGAGCAATAGATAACACTAGGCCTTTAACTCTCGCTTGATCTGTATTAGGTGTGATTCTATCTGAAGCGATATACCATATAAAAAGTAAAAATGTAAAAATTAGAATCAGAACACTCAACTTCTTTACAGATCTTTTTTTCTTATTGTTTGATGTACTCATTAATTAGCATTTAGTTTTTTATAGATATTTTGAATTATAGAAAACATCATCGCTGTGGACCATCCAATTAGCATAATACCATTGATAGCCTCCAAACCAGACAATAATCTCCAATCTGAACTCAATGAAATATCCCCATAACCCAAGGTAGTAAAAGTTACCATAGAAAAATAAACAGTTTCAGAAAAGCTAGAAAATTCAATTGCAGTTTCAGGGATAATATAATAACAAAATGCCCAAACTAGCGAATGAATAGTGTGTATTAATGTGAAAAGAAGAAATGAAAACAATAAAATTTTAAGAATTCTAATATTTGTAATGTCATTTTTAATTGAGGCTGAAATTTTTCGAAGCCAGTACACACTTCCCAAGCCTTGAATTAGCAAATTAAAGGCAATTATCAGCGTTCCAATAAGTATTATTTTTACAATCATATTTTCAACTATCAAGTAGTTTTACTAATTCACCTGACGCGGTTTTCTAGTTTTTTTCATCCATTTTAAATTGTACAATGCATTGATACCAACTTCGCATAAAACGACAGCAATAACTACAACAATGAATACAAGAACATTACTAAATTCGACACGTTCTCCAAATATCAAATCGATCACAAAAAGAATGATGAATTTAGATCCAAACAATATTAACCAAGCCGTGAACCAACGCCAAAACACATTGATTTTACCGGGTTTAGATTTGAAATAATTCGCAACCTTATGCTCTATCATCATGGTAGCGCGTAAAAGAATTTGCAAAATAAATGCTGCTAATATAGAGATGGAAAAAGCATCAATTATTACAGCATCCCAAAACTCTACAAAAAGATTTAATACCACCAAATCGATAAGTATAGCCATTAAATACCTTACAAAAATCCTCTGACGAAAAGACATTGTTACACCTTCGGGTTGCTCTAATTCAAACATATTTTTATTATTTAGCTACTAATTTCAATTAATAATTTGATGCCAAGAATTTACATGTTTTCTACTTTGAAACCATTCCATTAAGAGTGCCAATATCAGAAACCCAATAGGGAG
>JAHRWC010000237.1 GCA_019090365.1 Flavobacteriaceae bacterium | reverse complement strand
TTAATAACTTAGATTTATTTCAGTTTAAAATAGAACAACTTCAAAAAACAATTCCGAATAAAATATTAGCTGGCGGATATCTTGAACCAAGGCCAATTTATACTTCAACAGAATATGATAGAATGGGAAATTCTGGAAAAGAAAGTAGAAGTATTCATTTAGGAATCGACTTTTGGTTAGCTCAATCAACTCCTGTACATACACTATTAGATGGAAAAGTTATCATCGCTGTTAATGATAAAGGCAATAAAGAATATGGAGGATTGGTTGTATTAGAACATCAAACCGAAGAGTTTAAGTTTTATACTTTGTATGGTCACCTTTCAGTTGAAAGTGCTACTAAAAATAAAGTTGGAGATACTTTAAAAAAAGGAACATTAATAGGGAAATTAGGCAACTATCCTGAAAACGGAAATTGGGCTCCTCACTTACACTTTCAAGTGATGCTATCTATGTTCGATTATAATATCGATTATCCGGGTGTCGCTTATGTTTCTGAAATTGATGTCTGGAAAAGTGTTTGTCCTGATCCTAATTTATTGTTTCAGTTAAAAACACTTCAGAAAAAAAACAAATCAAGCCATGAAGAATTAATCAATTATCGAAAAAAACATTTGGGTAAAAGTTTAAGTCTGCAATATGATGTTCCAATTGAAATGGTTCGCGGTGCTGGTCAATATTTAATGGATTCCTTTGGAAGAAAGTACCTTGACACCGTTAACAATGTGGCGCATGTAGGGCATGAAAATTATGAGGTTGTAAAAGCGGGTCAAGAACAAATGGCGCTTATCAATACCAACTCACGTTATTTACATGAAAATATTAATGCCCTTGCTGAAGAATTAATTGAAACCTTACCTCCCGAATTAAATGTATTGCATTTTGTGAATTCAGGAAGTGAAGCCAATGAACTTGCAATAA
Source organism: Flavobacteriaceae bacterium (assembly GCA_019090365.1). Taxonomy (GTDB): domain Bacteria; phylum Bacteroidota; class Bacteroidia; order Flavobacteriales; family Flavobacteriaceae; genus Marifrigoribacter. The sequence goes on along the minus strand of JAHRWC010000237.1, from coordinate 1,937 downwards.
GAATGGTGAAGGCTTATAATAATGAAAAAGATATCATTGCTTCCGAAGTTGGTTACCACGGAAACTCAAACATGTGTATTGATATTAGCTCCTATAAATTCGACGGAAAAGGCGGTCATGGTGCTCCAGAACACACACATATTTTTCCATTACCCGATGCTTTTCGAGGAAAATATAGAGGGAAAAATACTGCTGAAGATTATGCTAAAGAAGTTCAAAAGCAAATAGAAAATATTCAGAAGAAAGGAAGAAACATTGGTGGATTTATTATTGAACCCATTATAAGTTGTGGTGGTCAAATTGAATTACCAGAAGGGTTTTTAACCAAAGCTTATCAATTAGTGAGAGATGCTGGAGGTATTTGCATTTCAGATGAAGTCCAAACAGGCTGCGGACGCATAGGAAAAACCTTTTGGGGATTTCAATTACATGATGTTATTCCAGATATTGTTACTATTGGGAAACCACTTGGTAATGGGCATCCAATCGCTGCGGTAGCTTGTACTCAAGAAGTTGCAAATCGTTTTGCTAACGGTATGGAATACTTCAACACATTTGGAGGAAACCCTGTTTCTTGTGCGATAGCAACAGAAGTAATTCGAACAGTAAAACGAGAGAAATTACAAGAGAATGCTCTTGAAGTTGGTACCTTTTTAAAAGCTGAATTAAATGAGCTTTCAAAAGAATTTCCAATTATAGGTGAGGTTCGTGGTCAAGGATTATTTCTTGGAATTGAATTAGTTGACGAAAAAATGAATCCCTTAGAAACACAAACATCATACGTAGCGAATCGAATGAAAGATCATGGAGTTTTAATGAGCACCGATGGTCCAGACCATAATGTTTTAAAAATAAAACCACCTATCATTTTTACTAAAGAGAATGCAAAAGAATTGATTTTTTATTTGAAAAAAATATTAGCTGAAGACTATATGAAGTCCTATTAAATAACACACGTAATGAACAAAATATTAATATCTTTATTAATTATTATCACCTTCTTAGGATGTAAACAAGAAGAATTAGCTGTTGTTCCTGAACAGACATTTCATTACAATCACAAAATTTTTGAAGAGCATAAATTAGCTCCCAGAGCTAGTTTTTTTACTTTTGAAACAGATGGTATTTCAGAAAAAGAAAAATCCAATCGTTTTATAAGTTTAAATGGAGATTGGAAATTTAATTGGGTAAAAGATCCAAAGGAACGACCTACTACATTTCAAAATACGAATTATAATGATTCTGAATGGACCACTATTCCTGTACCTTCCAATTGGGAAGTTGAAGGATATGACCATCCTATTTATTTAGATGAACGCTATCCTTTTACTACCAAATGGCCAGATGCACCTACTGACTACAATCCAGTTGGAACGTATCGAAAAGAAATAAATATAACCAAAGAGTTTCTTTCAGAAGAGGTAATTCTTCATTTTGCAGGAGCTAAATCTGCTATGTATGTTTATATCAATGGACAATATGTAGGTTATTCTCAAGGGTCTAAAACTCCTGCTGAGTTTAATATTTCTTCTTATTTGATAGAAGGAAAAAATATAATCGCCCTTCAACTATTTCGTTGGAGTGATGCCAGTTATCTTGAAAGTCAGGATATGCTACGCATGAGCGGAATTGAAAGAGACGTGTATTTATATACGCGTCCAAAAGTTCATATATCAGATTATTTCGCAGAAACTAGTTTAGATGATTCATATACAAACGGAATTTTTAAAGGAACTATATCGATTACAAACGATTCAAATGAAGAAGTAACAAAACAATTCACATTAAGAGTTCAAGATCAAGATTCAGTTGTATTTAATTCAGAAAAAGAAGTGACCATTGCAGCAAATTCTTCCGAAGAAATTATTTCTGAAAAAATTATTTCAAACATTAAATCATGGTCAGCAGAAACACCTAATCTGTATACATTATCAATG